>NZ_JASCPA010000002.1:0-183869 GCF_029959715.1 Pseudomonas sp. PS02288
GGCCAGCGCCAGGCGGTGCGGGTGAAGGTCAACGCGCAGGCGCTGGCCGCCGCCGGGCTGAACCTGTCCGACGTGCGCACGCTGATCACCTCGTCCAACGTCAACCAGCCGAAGGGCAACTTCGACGGCCCCACGCGCACCTCGATGCTCGATGCCAACGACCAGCTGCGCTCGCCCGAGGAATACGCCAACCTGATTCTCGGCTACAACGCCGGCGCCGCGTTGCGCCTGCGCGACGTGGCGGAGGTCGTCAGTGGCGCGGAGAACGAGCGCCTCGCCGCCTGGGCCAACCAGAACCAGGCCGTGCTGATCAACATCCAGCGCCAGCCTGGCGCCAACGTCATCCAGGTGGTCGACCGGATCAAGGCGCTGCTGCCGGCGATCACCTCGACCCTGCCTTCAGGGCTCGACGTCGTCGTGCTCACCGACCGCACGCAGACCGTGCGCACGGCGGTCAGGGACGTGCAGCACGAGATGCTGCTGTCCATCGCGCTGGTAGTGATGGTCACCTTCCTTTTCCTGCGGCGCTTCTCGGCGACCATCATCCCGTCGATCGCCGTGCCGCTGTCGCTGGTCGGCACCTTCGGCGTGATGTACCTCGCCGGCTTCTCGGTAAACAACCTGACGCTGATGGCGCTGACCATCGCCACCGGTTTCGTGGTGGACGACGCCATCGTCATGCTGGAGAACATCGCGCGATTCGTGGAGGAGGGCGACTCGCCCCTGCAAGCGGCGCTGAAGGGCGCGCGGCAGATCGGCTTCACCCTGATCTCGCTGACCTTCTCGCTGATCGCCGTGCTGATTCCGCTGCTGTTCATGGCCGACGTGGTCGGCCGGCTGTTCCGCGAGTTCGCCATCACGCTGGCGGTGGCGATCCTGATCTCCCTGGTGGTCTCGCTGACGCTGACGCCGATGATGTGCGCACGCCTGCTCAGGCGCGAACCGCCGGAAGCCGAGCAGGGCCGCTTCTACCGCGCCAGCGGTGCCTGGATCGAGTGGCTGATCGAGCGCTATTCCGGCGGCCTGCGCTGGGTGCTCAGGCATCAGCCGCTGACCCTGCTGGTGGCCGTGGGCACCCTCGGGCTGACCGTGGTGCTCTACCTGGCGGTGCCCAAGGGCTTCTTCCCGGTGCAGGACACCGGGGTCATCCAGGGCATTTCCGAGGCGCCGCAGTCGGTGTCGTTCCGCGCCATGAGCGAGCGCCAGCAGGAGCTGTCGCGGCTGATCCTCGAGGACCCGGCGGTGGCCAGCCTGTCGTCCTACATCGGCGTCGACGGCGACAATGTCACGCTGAACAGCGGTCGCCTGCTGATCAACCTGAAACCGCACGCCGAGCGCGACGTCAGCGCCACCCAGGTGATCGAGCGCCTGCAACCGAAGCTGGCGCGGCTCAGCGACATCCGCCTGTACCTGCAACCGGTCCAGGACCTGACCATCGAGGACCGGGTCAGCCGCACCCAGTTCCAGTTCAGCCTGGAGTCACCGGACACCGAGCTGCTCAGCGAATGGAACGGCAAGCTGGTGGACGCGTTGCGCCGCCAGCCCGAACTCACCGATGTCGCCAGCGACCTGCAGGGCAAAGGGCTGCAGGTCTACCTGAACGTCGATCGCGACCTCGCCAGCCGGCTCGGGGTGAGCATGAGCGCGATCACCGATGCGCTTTACGACGCCTTCGGCCAGCGGCAGATCTCCACCATCTTCACCCAGTCCAGCCAGTACCGCGTGGTGCTGCAGGCGGCCGCCGGCGAGCAGATCGGCCCGCAGGCACTGGGGCAGATCCACGTCGCCACCCGCGAGGGCACCCAGGTGCCGCTGTCGAGCCTGGCGCGGATCGAGGAGCGGCAGGCGCCACTGGTGATCAACCACATCGGCCAGTTCCCCTCCAGCACGCTGTCGTTCAACCTCGCCGACGGCGTATCGCTGGGCAAGGCGGTGGAAGTGATCGAGCGCACCCAGCAGGAAATCGGCATGCCGGCCGGCGTGCAGAGCCGCTTTCAGGGAGCCGCCGAAGCGTTCCGCGCCTCGCTGTCGTCGACCCTGCTGCTGATCCTGGCGGCGGTGGTGACCATGTACATCGTGCTCGGCGTGCTCTACGAGAGCTACGTGCATCCGATCACCATCCTCTCGACACTGCCGTCGGCCGGTGTCGGCGCGTTGCTCGCGCTGCTGCTGACCGGCAACGACCTCGGACTGATCGCGATCATCGGCATCATCCTGCTGATCGGCATCGTCAAGAAGAACGCGATCATGATGATCGACTTCGCCCTCGACGCCGAACGCCACCAGGGCATGGCACCGGAGGCGGCGATCTACCAGGCCGCGCTTCTGCGCTTCCGACCGATCCTCATGACTACCCTGGCAGCGCTGTTCGGCGCGGTGCCGCTGATGCTCGCCAGCGGTTCGGGCGCGGAGCTGCGCCAGCCGCTGGGGCTGGTGATGGTCGGCGGGCTGCTGGTCAGTCAGGTGCTGACGCTGTTCACCACGCCGGTGATCTACCTGTACTTCGACCGCCTGGCCACGCGTTTCCGCCGGCCACGAGGCGAAGAGGGCGAGGTGCTGGTATGACGGCGCGGGACGCGTTGCGCGCAGGGCAGGCGCCGCGATGAATCTCTCCGCGCCCTTCATCCGCCGGCCGGTCGCGACCATGTTGCTGAGCCTGGCGATCCTCCTGCTCGGCAGCCTCAGCTTCGGCCTGCTGCCGGTCGCGCCGCTGCCGCAGATCGACTTCCCGGTGATCACCGTGCAGGCCAACCTGGCGGGGGCGAGCCCGGAGATCATGGCGTCCAGCGTCACCACGCCGCTGGAGCGCTCGTTCGGCAGCATTGCCGGCATCACCCAGATGACCAGCCGCACCAGCCAGGGCTCGACGCGGATCATCCTGCAGTTCGAGGCGGACCGGGACATCAACGGCGCGGCGCGCGACGTGCAAGCGGCCATCAACGCCTCGCGCAACCTGTTGCCCAGCGGCATGCGCAGCATGCCCACCTACCGCAAGGTGAACCCTTCGCAGGCGCCGATCATGGTGCTCTCGCTGACCTCCGACGTGCTGCAGAAGGGCCAGCTGTACGACCTGGCCTCGACCATCCTGGCGCAGAGCCTGTCGCAGGTGACCGGCGTCGGCGAAGTGCAGATCGGCGGCAGCTCGCTGCCGGCGGTGCGCATCGAACTGGAGCCGCAGCTGCTCTATCAGTACGGGGTTTCCCTCGATGAGGTGCGCAGCGCAATCACCGCCGCCAACGTGCGGCGGCCGGTCGGCGCGGTGGAGAACGACCAGCACAACTGGCAGATCCAGGCCAACGACCAGCTCGAGCGCGCCGCCGACTACGAGCCGGTGATCATCCATTACCAGGACGGCGCGGCGCTGCGCCTGCGCGATGTGGCGAAGGTCAGCGACGGCGTCGAGGACCGCTACAACAGTGGCTTCTACAACGACGAATCGGCTGTGCTGCTGGTGGTCAACCGGCAGGCCGGGGCGAACATCATCGAGACCATCCGGTCGATCAAGGACCAGCTCCCGGCGTTGCAGGCCGTGCTCCCGGCGAGTGTAAAGCTGAACCTGGCGATGGACCGCTCGGCGACCATTCGCGCGACCCTGCACGAAGCCGAGCGCACCCTGCTGATCGCCGTGGCGCTGGTGATCCTGGTGGTCTTCCTGTCGTTGGGCAACCTGCGCGCCTCGCTGATTCCGGCGCTGGCCGTGCCGGTGTCGCTGATCGGCACCTTCGCCGTGATGCACCTGGCCGGCTTCTCGCTGAACACCCTATCGCTGATGGCGCTGATCCTCGCCGCCGGGCTGGTGGTGGATGACGCCATCGTGGTGCTGGAGAACATCGCCCGGCACATCGACAACGGCGAGCCGCCGTTTCGCGCGGCGCTGCTGGGCACCAAGGAAGTCGGTTTCACCCTGTTGTCGATGAACCTGTCGCTGGTCGCGGTGTTCGTCTCGATTCTGTTCATGGGCGGCATCGTCGGCCAGTTGTTCAAGGAGTTCTCGATCACCCTTGCGGCGGCGATCATCGTCTCGTTGGTGGTTTCGCTGACGCTCACGCCGATGCTCTGCGCGCGCTGGCTGAAACCCCACGACCCGGCGCGGCAAAGCCGCCTGCAACGCTGGAGCGAGGCGCAGCACCAGCGCCTGGTGCGCTTCTACGACCGCACGCTGGGCTGGGTACTGCGCCATCCGAAGCTGACGCTGTTGAGCCTGCTGGCCACGGTGGTGCTCAACGTCTACCTGTACGTCGCGGTGCCGAAGACCTTCATGCCGCAGCAGGACACCGGCCAGCTGACCGGTTTCATCCGAGGCGACGACGGCCTCTCGTTCAGCGTCATGCAGCCGAAGATGGAAACCTTCCGCCGCTCACTGCTCAACGACCCCGCGGTGGAAAGCGTCGCCGGCTTCATCGGCGGCAACGGCGGGACCAACAACGCCTTCATGATCGTCCGGCTGAAACCGATGAAGGAACGTTCGCTGTCCGCGCAGCAGGTCATCGAGCGGCTGCGCAAGAACATGCCCAAGGTGCCGGGCGGCCGGCTGATGCTGATGGCGGACCAGGACCTGATGTTCGGCGGCTCGCGCGAGCAGGACAGTTCGCAGTACCAGTACCTGCTGCAGACCGACGAGCTGAGCCTGCTGCGCAAATGGCTGCCGCAGGTCGCCGCGGCGCTCAAGGCGCTGCCCGAACTCACCGCGATCGACGCCAACGACGGCGGCGGCACCCAGCAGGTGACCCTGCAGGTCAATCGCGACGAAGCCCGGCGCCTGGGCGTGGACATGGCGATGGTCAGCGCCGCGCTGAACAACGCCTACAGCCAGCGGCAGATTTCCACCATCTACGACAGCCTCAACCAATACCAGGTGGTGATGGAGGTCAACCCGAAATACGCCCAGGACCCGAAGACACTGGAACAGGTCTATCTGGTTACCGCGGAGGGTGGGCGCGTGCCGCTGTCGGCGGTGGCCAGCTACTCCAACAGCCTGGCGGACGACCGGGTCAACCACGAGGGCCAGTTCGCCTCGGAAGCGATTTCCTTCGACCTGGCACCCGGCGTCAGCCTGGATGCGGCCACCGTCGCCATCGACAAGGCGGTGGCGGCGATCGGCATGCCCACCGAAGTGATCGGCCGCCTCGGCGGCGCCGGCGACGCCTTCAAGAGCACCCAGCAGAACCAGCCGTGGATGATCCTGGCCTCGCTGGTACTGGTCTACCTGGTGCTCGGCATCCTCTATGAAAGCTACATCCACCCGCTGACCATCCTCTCGACGCTGCCGTCGGCCGGGGTCGGCGCGCTGCTGACGATCATCCTGATCCGCGGCCAGTTCAGCCTGATCTCGCTGCTGGGGCTGTTTCTGCTGATCGGCATCGTCAAGAAGAACGCGATCATGATGATCGACCTCGCGCTGCAACTGGAACGCGAGGGGCAGTCGCCGGCGGAGTCGATCCGCCAGGCCTGCCTACTGCGCCTGCGGCCGATCCTGATGACCACGCTGGCGGCGATCCTCGGCGCCTTGCCGCTGCTGATCGGCGGCACCGAGGGCGCGGAAATGCGCCAGCCTCTGGGTGTCACCATCGTCGGCGGTCTGGTGCTGAGCCAGATCCTCACCCTCTACACCACCCCGGTGGTCTACCTGTCCCTCGACCGCCTGCGCCACCGTTTCAACCGCTGGCGCGGCGTGCGTACCGATGCCGCCCTGGATACTCCGCTATGAGCCATTCGCACCCGCCGCTTCGTCCCGTCGCGCTCGCCCTGTTCGTACTGCTGTCCGGCTGCGCCCTGGGACCGGATTACCAGCGGCCGTCCGTGGACACCCCGGTACAGTTCAAGCAGGCACAGGGCTGGAAAGCCGCCGTGCCGGCCGATGCGCTGGAGCGAGGCGCCTGGTGGGAGCTGTATGGCGATGCCGAGCTGAACGCGCTGGTGGAGAAGCTCAACGTCTCCAACCAGAACGTCGCCGCCTCCGAAGCGGCCTATCGCCAGGCGCGCGCCCTGGTGCGCAGCGCCCGCGCGGCGTTCTACCCGACGGTTTCGGCCAATACCGACGTGACGCGCTCGGGGCAGGGCGGCGGCAGCAGCACCGTGCGCACCTCCGACGGTTCGGTCATTACCAGCTCGGGCGGCGGTGGCATCTCCAAGAGCTACAACGCCAACCTCGGCGTGAGCTGGGAACTGGACGTCTGGGGCCGCCTGCGCCGTGGCCTGGAGGCCGACCGTGCGAGCGCCGAGGCGAGCCTCGCCGACCTCGCGGCGGCGCGCCTGAGCCTGCAATCGGAACTCGTGCAGAACTACCTGCAACTGCGCGTGATGGATGAACAGAAGCGCCTGCTGAACGCCACCGTGGCGGCCTATCAACGCTCGCTGCGGCTGACCCAGAACCAGTACAACGCCGGTATCGTGCCGAAGTCCGACGTCAGCCAGGCGCTGACCCAGCTGAAAAGTACCCAGGCGCAGTCCATCGACCTCGACTGGCAACGCGCGCAGCTGGAACACGCCATCGCCGTGCTGACCGGCGCGCCGCCGGCGGAGTTTTCCATCGCCGTGCACGAGTCGATTCCCGAACTGCCGGCGGTTCCCCTGGAGTTGCCCTCGGAGCTGCTCGAGCGACGCCCGGACATCGCCTCCGCCGAACGCAGCGTGATCGCCGCCAACGCGCAGATCGGCGTGGCCAAGGCCGCCTACTTCCCCGACCTGAGCCTGTCCGCCAACGGCGGCTACCGCAACGACAGTTTCGCCGACTGGATCAACGTGCCGAACCGCTTCTGGTCGCTCGGCCCGTCCCTGGCGCTGACCCTGTTCGACGGCGGCGCCCGCGCCGCCGAGCTGGAACGCAGCCGCGCCGGCTATGACCAGACCGTCGCCGAGTACCGCCAGGCCGTGCTCGACGGCTTCCGCGAGGTGGAGGACTACCTGGTGCAGCTGCAGGTGCTCGAGCGCGAATCCGGCTACCAGCGCGAGGCCCTCGACGCCGCCCGCGAATCCCTCCGCCTGATCGAAAACCAGTACAAGGCCGGCACCGTGGATTACAACGATGTCGTCAGCGTGCAGGCGACCAAGCTTTCCAACGAGCGCAGCAACCTGACCCTGTTGGGCAGCCGGCTCACCGCCAGCGTGCAACTGATCGCCGCGCTGGGTGGCGGCTGGAGTTCGGACCAATTGAACGAACAGCCGGCGGCGAAGTAACGGGAAACCTCTGCAGGGGCAGCGGTGGGCTGAAGCCCACCACCCGCACTTCAGCCCTCCGCCGCTTCCTTCTCGATCCAGCGCAGGAACGCCTGCACTGCCGGTTGCCGCTCCCGTCCGGGTACGCACACCGCCCGGTACTGCGGGCCGGGCAGGGTGACGTCGCTGCGATAGGGCTTCAGCAAGCCGGTGGCGACGCTGTCCGAGGCCAGCACCGAGCTGGCCAGCACCAGGCCCTGACCAGAGATCGCCGCCTGCAGCGCATAGTGCTCATCCGGGTAATCGCGCCGCGCGGCCTGTGCCACCCAGTCCTCGCCGATGGCCGCGTTCCAGTCTTCCCAGCTCGGCAGCTCGCCGACCTGCGGCGTGGTCCATGCCACATTGATCAGCTCCACCCCGGCTTCCGGCAGGCTCGCCAGCAACTGCGGGGTACCGTAGGCGCAGAAGTGTTCGCTCATCAGCGGGAAGCGCAGCAACTGCGGGACCTCCTCGAAACCGCAGCGGATCGCCAGGTCGATGCTGGCATCGCGCTGCAGGTCGGCGAGGCCGTTGCTGGTCTCGATGCGCACACGGATCTGCGGGTACTGGCGGTAGAAGCGTCCGAGGCGGGGAATCAGCCAGAGCGCGGCGAACGCCGGGGTGGTGGTCAGGCTCAGACTGTCGTCGCGGCCCACCCGCTGGAAGCTTTCCAGGCTGCGACTGATCTCCAGAAAGGCGCCGTGCAGGCTGCGCTGCAGGCGCTCGCCGTCGGCGCTGAGGTTGACGCGCCGACCAAGACGCTCGAACAGGGAAACCCCGAGCAGTTCCTCCAGCGCACGAATCTGGTGGGAGACCGCGGTGGGCGTGACGCAGAGCTCTTCGGCGGCGCCCTTGAAGCTGGCAAGGCGCGCGGCGGACTCGAAGGTGCGCAGGGCGGTGAGCGGCAAGCGGGCGAACACGGCAATCCCTCGGATGATTTTAATTCATCTGAAGAGACTACAGCTCATTTGTCCCTCGCGCACCGACTGCATAGAGTCTCGTACATGTGCGCAGCCGATTCGCCGCGCCGCACCTAACGTGGAGATGAAATCATGCAAGGCACCAAACGAAAGGTCGTCCAGGCGATGCTTTACGAGCTTTGCGCGATGGGTTTCGTGTCGCCCGCCATCGCGCTCGCCTTCGACTGCAGCATGAGTTATTCGGGGATTCTGGCGGTGATGCTGTCGTCCATCGCGATGTCCTGGAACATGCTGTTCAACGCCCTGTTCGAGCGCTGGGAAGCGCGCCAGCCGAGTCGCGAACGCACCCTGCGCCGGCGCCTGCTGCATTCGCTGGGTTTCGAGGGCGGCCTGACCCTGCTGCTGGTCCCGGTGATGGCCTGGTGGCTGGAGATCAGCCTGGTCGCCGCGCTGTTCACCGATATTGGTCTGCTGGCGTTCTTCTTCGTCTACGCGTTCGTCTTCCAGTGGTGTTTCGACCGCCTGTTCGGCGTGCCGGATTCGGCGCGCGCCGTGCCGGGGTGTGCCTGAGCGTCCGCCATGCGCACCGAATCATGCGAAGTGGTCCCCTGGTGCGCATGGCGCACCCTACGTCCGGTTCTCCGCTGCCCGTAGGGTGCGCCGTGCGCACCGAATCATGCGAAGTGGTCCCTGGTGCGCATGGCGCACCCTACGTCTGGCTCTCCGCTGCCCGTAGGGTTCGCCGTGCGCACCGATTCATGCGAAGTGGTCGCTGGTGCGCATGGCGCACCCTACGTCTGGTTCTCCGCTGCCCGTAGGGTGCGCCGTGCGCACCGAATCACGCCCAGCAGGCATCACCTTTCCCAAGCCCAAAAAAAACCCCACGGCCAGGAGCGGTATCCGTGAGGTTGGAAAAAGCCGGCCAGGGGCAGCCGGCTCGGAGGAGCTCGATCAGCCCTGCAATTGCCACCCGCCGCCGAGGGCCTTGTAGATGGAAACGATGCCGCGATAGAGGTCGATCTCGGCCTGCGCCTGCGCGTCTTCGGCGGCCAGGCGCTCGCGTTCGGCATCCAGCAGCACGAGAAAGTCGACGGTCCCTTCGCGGTAGCGAATGCCGGCCTGCTCGGCCGCCGCGCGGCTGGCTTCGGACTGGCGGATCAGCGCGAGCAGGCGTTGCTGGGTCTTGCCGTAGTCGCTGAAGGCGTTTTCCGACTCTTCCAGCGCCAGCAGTACCTGCTGCTCGTAGTTGGCCAGCGCGCCTTCGCTGTCGGCCTTGGCGCCGCGCAGACGTGCACGCACGCTGCCGAGGTCGAAGGCCGCCCAGGTGATCGTCGGGCCGAGGCCCCAGGCCTGCGCCGCGCTGGAGCCGATCTGCGAGCCACGCCCGGCGGTGAAGCCGAGGAACCCGGACAGGCTGACCCGCGGGAACAGGTCCGCGGTGGCCACGCCGATGTTGGCGGTGGAGGCCGCCAACTGGCGCTCGGCGGCACGCACGTCCGGACGACGGCGCAGCAGCTCGGCCGGATCGCCTACCGGCAGCGCCTTGGAAATGCTCGGCAGGTTCTTCGGCGAGAGGTCCACGGTCAGCTCGGCAGGACGCTGGCCGAGCAGGGTGGCGATGCGGTTGCGCGCGCGGACCTGTTCGGCCTGCAGCACCGGCAGGCTGGCCTCGACGGCGGCGACCCGCGCATCGGAACGCAACACGTCCAGCTCGTTGCCGACGCCGGCGTCGCGTAAATCGACGGTGACGCCGCGCGAGGCGCGCTGGTTCTTCAGGTTGTCGCTGGCGATCTGTTCGCGCAGCTGGGCACCGCGCAGGTCGCCGTAGGCATCCACCAGTTCGGCGATCAGGCTGACCTGCAACTGGTACAGCTCCGCCTCGGAGACCTCGATCTGCGCTTCGCTGGCTTCCAGCTGGCGCTGGATACGGCCGAACAGGTCGACCTCCCAGGCCATGTCCAGCCCCAGGTCGTAGCGCTCGAGGTTGGCCCGGTCGGAGGTCTGCCCGGGCTGCTGGCCCTTGCCGATTTCCGAGCTGGCGCGGCTGGTGACTGTGGGCAGGTTGTCGTTGGCGACGTCGTCGCGGATCGCCCGGGCCGCCTTGAGGCGGGCGAAGGCGACGCGCAGCTCGCGGTTCTGGTCGAGCGCCGCGGTGACCAGCGAATCGAGGATCGGGTCCTCGAACTGCTGCCACCAGGCGGCCTCGAAACGGCTGTGGTCATAGTCCGTGCTCTGCGCGGCGGTGACCAGCGCCGCCTCGGTCTGCGGCGCCTGGTAGTCCGGGCCCACCGCACAGGCGCTCAGCGCGAGGACGAGCAGGGTAGGGACGAAGATCGCTTTCATGCGTGCAGCTCCTGCGAACGGGCCTTGCGGGCCTCGCGCTTCTCGACGAAGGCGCGGATCAGTACATAGAACACCGGGGTCAGCAGCAGGCCGAAGAAGGTCACGCCGAGCATCCCGGAGAACACCGCGACACCCATGGCATGGCGCATCTCGGCGCCGGCGCCGGAGGAAAGCACTAACGGCACCACACCCATGATGAAGGCGATGGAGGTCATCAGGATCGGCCGCAGACGCAGGCGGCAGGCTTCCAGGATCGCCGCCATGCAGTCCATGCCTTCTTCCTGCTTGTCCTTGGCGAACTCGACGATGAGGATCGCGTTCTTGCACGCCAGGCCCACCAGTACGATCAATCCGATCTGGGTGAAGATGTTGTTGTCGCCACCGGAAAGGATCACCCCGCTGATCGCCGAGACCAGCGTCATCGGCACGATCAGGATCACCGCCAGCGGCAGGCTCCAGCTTTCGTACTGCGCGGCGAGCACCAGGAACGCCAGCAGCACGCAGAGCGGGAAGACGAACAGCGCGGTATTGCCGGCGAGGATCTGCTGGTAGGTCAGGTCGGTCCACTCGTAGGTGATGCCGATCGGCAGTTCTTCCTTGAGCAGGCGACTGATCGCCGCTTCCGCCTGGCCGGAGCTGTAGCCCGGCGCAGGTGCACCGTTGATCTCGGCGGTGACGAAACCGTTGTAGTGCATGACCCGGTCGGGACCGGAGGTACCGTCGACCTTGACGAAGCTGGACAGCGGGATCATCTCGCCACGGTCGTTGCGCACCTTCAGTTGGCCGATCTGCTCAGGCTCGAGGCGGAACTGCTGCTCGGCCTGCACGTTGACCTGGTAGGTCCGGCCAAAACGGTTGAAGTCGTTGGCGTACAGCGAACCGAGGTAGACCTGCAGGGTGTCGAAGATGTCGCTGATCGCCACGCCGTGGGTCTTGGCCTTGTCGCGGTCGATCGCGGCCTCGACCTGCGGCACGTTCACCTGATAGCTGGAGAACACCGACATGGGCGCCAGTTCAGGCAGCTGACGGGCCTTGTTGATGACGTTCTGGGTCTGCTTGTACAGCTCGTCGTAGCCGAGGTTGCCGCGGTCCTGCACCTGCAGGCGGAAGCCCCCGATGGTGCCCAGGCCCATGACCGGCGGCGGCGGGAAGATCGCGATGTAGGCGTCCTGAATCCCGCCGTACTGCGCGTTCATGTCGGCGACGATCGAGGCGGCGGACAGCGAAGGGTCCTTGCGCTGGTCGAAATCCTTGAGCGCGAAGAACACCACGCCGCTGTTCGGGCTGTTGGTGAAGCCGTTGATGTTCAGGCCGGGGAAGGCAACGCTGTGGTCGATGCCGGGGTTCTTCAGCGCCAGCTCGGACATCTTGCGGATCACCGACTCGGTGCGGTCGAGGCTCGCCGCATCGGGCAACTGGGCGAAGGCCACCAGGTACTGCTTGTCCTGCTGCGGCACGAAACCGGTCGGCGTGCTGGCGAAACCCGCCCAGCCGAGGCCGAGCAGCCCGAGGTAGACCACCAGGGCGATGCCGCTGCCGCGCAATACGCGCTTCACGGTGCCGACGTAGCCGTTGCTGGCGCGGTCGAAGAAGCGGTTGAAAGGACGGAACAGCCAGCCACCGAAGATCGTGTCCAGCACACGCGAAAAGCGGTCCTTCGGCGCGTCGTGGTCACGCAGCAGCACCGCGGCCAGGGCCGGCGAGAGCGTCAGCGAGTTGAACGCCGAGATAATCGTCGAGATGGCGATGGTCAGCGCGAACTGCTTGTAGAACTGCCCGGTGAGGCCGGAAATGAACGCGGTCGGCACGAACACGGCACAGAGCACCAGCGCGGTGGCGATGATCGGCCCGGTGACTTCCCCCATGGCTTTCTTGGTCGCTTCGACCGGTTTCAGCCCGAGGCCGATATTCCGCTCGACGTTTTCCACCACCACGATGGCGTCGTCCACCACGATGCCGATCGCCAGCACCAGGCCGAACAGCGACAGCGCGTTGAGCGAGAAGCCGAACATGTGCATGACCGCGAAGGTGCCGATCAGGGAAACCGGCACGGCGGCCAGCGGGATGATCGAGGCACGCCAGGTCTGCAGGAACAGGATCACCACCAGCACCACCAGCAGCAGCGCTTCGAACAGCGTGTGCACCACCGCCTCGATGGAACCACGAACGAAGATGGTCGGGTCGTAGACGATCGAATAGTCCATGCCCTGCGGGAAGGATTTCTTCAGTTCGGCCATTTTCGCGCGAACCTGATTGGACACCTCGATGGCGTTCGAGCCCGGACGCTGGAAGATCGGGATGGCGACCGCCGGCTGGTTGTCCAGCAGCGAGCGCAGGGCGTACTGGGCGGAACCCAGCTCGACCCGTGCGATGTCGCGCAGGCGGGTGATCTCGCCGTTCGGGCCGCTGCGGATGATGATGTTCTCGAACTCTTCCTCGCTGACCAAGCGACCCTGGGTGTTCACCGACAGCTGGAAGCTGGTGTCGCTGGGCGACGGCGGCGCGCCGAGCTGGCCGGCGGCGACCTGACGGTTCTGCTCGCGAATCGCGGTGACCACATCGGTGGCCGTGAGGTTGCGCTGGGCGACCTTGGCCGGATCGAGCCACACGCGCAGGGAGTACTCGCCAAGGCCGAACAGCTGCACGTCACCGACGCCGCCGAGGCGGGCCAGTTCGTCCTTCACGTTGAGCACCGCGTAGTTCGACAGGTAGAGCATGTCGTAGCGGTCATCCGGCGAGGTCAGGTGGACCACCATGGTCAGCTCGGGCGAGCTCTTGTCCACGGTGATACCGATCCGGGTGACTTCCTCGGGCAGCTTGGGCTGGGTCCGCGTCACGCGGTTCTGCACCTGCACCTGGGCGTTGTCCAGGTCGGTGCCGAGGGCGAAGGTCACGGTCAGCGTCATCTTGCCGTCGGCGGTGGCCTGGGACGACATGTAGAGCATGCCTTCGACGCCGGTGATCGCCTGTTCCAGCGGCGCGGCGACGGTTTCGCCGATCACCTTGGGGTTGGCGCCCGGGAAGTTGGCGCGCACCACGACAGTGGGCGGCACGACTTCCGGGTACTCGCTGATCGGCAGCTGGAACAGCGAGATGGCGCCGCCGATCAGGATGATCAGCGACAGCACCGCGGCGAAGATCGGCCGCTGGATGAAGAACTGGGAGAAGTTCATCGGGGTATTCCTTTGTGAAACGAACAGGCACAGCCGTTCCCCGCCCCCTCGGATAGAGAGAACGGGTGGAGGCATTCCAGGTGGTTAACGGACGGGCGACCCGTCCGGACCTCTCCGAAGAGAGGCAGAACGGCTTACTTCAGGCTGACCTTTATTGCTTCCGGCTTGCCTGGCCGCTGGGCCAGAGCTTCGCGTTGCTCTTTCAGCGCGGAGAGTGTCTGCTCGCTGGCCATCGGCACGGTTTCCGGGTCCACCGGTGCACCGGGGAATGCCCGCTGCAGGCCGTTGACGACGATCCGCTCACCCTTTTCCAGGCCCTTGCGGACGATCCGCAGACCTTCCAGCTTGGGGCCCAGCTCGACCGGCCGGTAGGCGACCTTGCTGTCGGCATCGAGCACCAGGACGAATTTCTTGCCAAGGTCGGTGCCCACGGCGACATCCTGGATCAGCATGGCGTCGTAGGTGTTGCTACCCACCAGCTTGAGCCGCGCATAGAGGCCCGGAGTGAACTGGCCGTCCTTGTTGTCGAACACGGCGCGACCGCGGATGGTGCCCGTGCGCGGGTTGACCTGGTTGTCGAGGAAGTCCAGCTGGCCCAGATGCGGGGTGCCGTCTTCGCTGGTCAGTCCCAGGTAGACCGGGCTGGCATCGCGGGTTTCGGCACCACGGCTGCGGGCGAGGGCGGAATACTTGAGGAAGGCGCGTTCGTCGGCGTCGAAGTAGGCATACACCTTGTCGGTCGAGACCAGCGAGGTGAGCAGTGACTGACCGGCATTGACCAGGTTGCCCGCGGTGATCTCGGCGCGACCGACGCGACCGTCGATGGGCGCGGTGACACGGGTGAAACCGAGATCAAGGCGGGCGTTTTCCAGTTGCGCCTGTATGGCCGCGACCGCGGCCTTGGCCTCGGCAGCGGTGCTGGTGCGGGCGTCGGCGAGCTCGGCGGAAATCGCGTTGCTCTGGCGCAGACGGTCGCCGCGACGGGCTTCGTTATCGGCGCGGCTCAGCGCGGCGCGGGCTTGTTGCAGTTGCGCCTGCAGGCGTTCGACCTCGGCCTGGAAGGGGCGCGGATCGATCTGGAACAGCAGGTCGCCTTTCTTCACCAGCGAGCCTTCCTCGAAGGCCACCTTGTCGACGTAACCGGAAACGCGCGGGCGGATTTCCACCGACTCGGGGGCTTCCAGGCGACCGGTGAATTCGTCCCACTCGTTGACCGGTTGTTCGATCACCTCGGCGACGCTGACTTTCGGCACCGGCATCTGCTGGGCGGTTTCCGTGTTCTTGCCACAGGCAGTCAATACCAGCAGAGCCGCGAGGCTCAACGGCAGACGCCAGAGTGAATTGATTGACTGTTCCATAGGGTTGCTCCGCCAGACGATTGCTGAATGGAGCGGAGTCTGCTTCGGAGGCCACGGCTAGGCGAATCGAACGAGCCGAATGTGATTATCGATATGGCTGATGGATACATCTCGCAATATCGATAGTTCCATCACAGGTGTTCCCGCGCGCGTCGAATCGCCGCGGTTGCCGGTCAGAGGCTGTCCGGATCGCCGATGAACATCTGGATGCGCGAACGCAGCCAGCGTTCGGCCGGGTCGTTGTCCTGGGCGCCACGCCAGGCCATCGACAGCTCGAAGGAGCGGGTGCTGTCGAACGGCAGCGGCTCGACGCGCAGCCCGCCACCGGCGGCCATCACGTCCGCGGCGTAGTCCGGCACGGTGGCGATGATGTCGGTGCCGGCGATCAGCGTACTCAGGCCGTTGAACTGAGGCACGGCGAGCACCACGCGGCGCTTGCAGTCGACCAGTTCGAGTTCCTCGTCGATGAAGCCGTTGAGGTCGCCGGCAAACGAGACCATCGCGTGCGGCCGCGAGCAGAAATCCTCCAGCGTCAGCGGGCCGGGAATCGAGTCGGCGCGCAGTACCTTGGGCTTGCTACGGCGCAGGACCTTGCGCTTGGCATTGGCCGGCAGCTCGTCGGTGTAGCTGACGCCGACGGAAATCTCGCCGGAGGCCAGCAGATTCGGCATCAACAGGTAGTTGGCGCGACGCACCACCAGCACCACGCCTGGCGCCTCGGTTCGGATGCGCCGCAGCAGCGGCGGCAGCAGGGCGAACTCGACTTCATCGGAGAGGCCGATGCGGAACACCAGGTTGCTGGTGGACGGCTCGAACTCGCTGGCGCGGCTGACCGCAGTGGAAATCGAATCCAGCGCCGGCGAGAGCAGGGCGAAGATTTCCTGCGCCCGCGCGGTCGGTTCCATGCTGCGTCCGGTGCGCACGAACAAGGCGTCGTCGAACAGGCTGCGCAGGCGCGAAAGCGCCGCGCTGATCGCCGGCTGACCGAGAAACAGCTTCTCCGCGGCGCGGGTCACACTGCGCTCGTGCATCAGCGTCTCGAAGACGATCAGCAGGTTGAGGTCGAGGCGACGCAAGTCGTTGCGGTTCATTCCCTTCACTCGCGGCACGGGGTCTAGGCGGGGCTCCCGGACGTACGCCGGGAGTTTTTTTCGTTCCGGCATCTTACTCAGCCGGGTCTGGATTTGAAGGCTTTTTTGCAGCGTGTCTGCACACCGAATCACTGCCAGGCATGACCACTATCGATGCCGACAGGTAGAGTTGCCGCCCTTCAACGGATAAAGTCCGTAGGCATTGAGAGTGAATTCGAGGTATGCGATGAACCGCGTGATCCGTTTCCACCAGTTCGGTCCGGCCGATGTGCTGAGGATCGAAGAACAGTCTGTTCGCCAGCCGAATGCCGGTGAAGTGATGGTGCGTGTCGAGGCGATCGGCGTCAATTGGGGCGATGTGCTCTGGCGCCAGGACCTGGCACCGCAGCATGCGCAACTCCCCGCGGGGCTCGGCAGCGAGCTGGCCGGCGAGGTCATCGCAATCGGTAGTGAAGTCACTCGTTTCAAGGTCGGCGACCGTGTCGCGAGCTTCCTGGGCCACAGCGTCAACGAGTATCCGGCGTATGGCGAATGCATGCTGATGCCGAGCACTTCGCTGACCCATTATCCGGACGTGCTCAGCGCCGAGCAGGCCGCAGTGCATTACATGCCGCTGCTGATCGCCTACCTGGGCTTCACCGAGCTGGCGCGAATGAAGGCCGGCCAGCGGGTACTGATCACCGATGCCAGCCACTGTTCAGGGCCATCCTCGCTCCAGATGGCCAAGGCGCTGGGTGCCCAGGTGTTCGCCACCAGC
Source organism: Pseudomonas sp. PS02288 (assembly GCF_029959715.1). Lineage (NCBI taxonomy): Bacteria > Pseudomonadati > Pseudomonadota > Gammaproteobacteria > Pseudomonadales > Pseudomonadaceae > Pseudomonas > Pseudomonas sp. PS02288. Next base: position 16,837 of record NZ_JASCPA010000002.1, read on the forward strand.
GACACCTCGGACGATCGCGACTACCTGATCGGCCTCGGCGCCGACAAGGTCATCGCCACCGAGGAGGAAGATCTGGTCGGACGCCTCAAGAAACTCACCGACGGGCACGGTGTGGATGTGGTGCTGGATGCCTGCGGCGGCCCGCAGATGGGACTGCTCGGCGACATCATGGCGCCGCGCGGCAAGCTGATCCTCTATGGACTGAACGGCGGCAACCAGACACCGTTTCCGGCCTGTGCGGCGTTCGAGAAGAACTTCAAGTTCTTCGTGCACTGCCTGGTGGACTTCACCGGCAGCCCGGAGCTGGGCATCCAGCCGGACCACGAGGTGGTCGAGCGGGCGCTGGCGCAGATCAACCAGCTGACCCGCGACGGGCTGCTGCGGGCGAACATCGACAAGGTCTTCGCGTTCGAGGATGTGGTCGCGGCGCACCAGTACCTGGAAAGCGGCGACTGCCGTGGCCGGGTCGTGCTGAAGGTCTGATACGCGTTTCCTGACGCAGAATGCCGCCTTCGGGCGGCATTTTTTTTGCGCGCCGGAAGCCGCGGTGGCCCGGACGGCGGCGCCTGACGGCTGGTCGTCCGGGGGAAACTTTTTTTCGCCCGGCCCACTCCTCATAGGACGTGAGAGACGAGGAGAGCGACATGCCGAGGGTAATCTGGAAGGGCGCGGTGAGTTTCGGCCTGGTGCATATTCCCGTGGCGCTGGTGCCGGCGACCACGCGCCAGGGCGTCGACTTCGACTGGCTGGACAAGCGCAGCATGGACCCGGTGGGCTACAAACGAATCAACAAGGTCACCGGCAAGGACATCGAGAAGGAAAACATCGTCAAGGGCGTCGAGTTGGAGAAGGGCCACTACGTGGTGATCAGCGAGGAGGAAATCCGCGCCGCGCACCCGAAAGCCACCCAGACGGTAGATATCGTCGCCTTCGTCGATGCCGAGAAAATCCCCTTCCTGTTCATCGATACGCCGTACTACCTGACACCCGACCGCCGCGGCGAGAAGGTTTACGCGCTGCTGCGCGAGGCGCTGGTAGCCACCGGCAAGGTCGGGCTGGCGAATGTCGTGCTGCACACCAAGCAGCACCTGGCCGTGGTCATGCCACTGGGCGAGGCGCTGGTGCTCAACACCCTGCGCTGGGCCGACGAGGTCCGCGGGATCGAGGCACTCGAACTGAAGGACGAGGCGATCAAGCCCGACCTGGCCAAGCGTGAACTGGACATGGCGACCCGGCTCATCGAGGAAATGAGCGAGGACTGGCAGCCAGAACAGTACAAGGACACCTTCCAGGAACAGATCATGGCGCTGGTGGAGCAGAAGGCGAAGGAGGGCAAGGTGGAAGCCGTCAGTGAGCCCGACGACGACGGTGGCGAGCGTCGCAGTGCGGACGTGATCGATCTGACCGAACTGCTCAAGCGCAGCCTCGGCGCCAAGCCCGCCGCGAGCAAGCAGGCGGCGAAGGCTGCGCCAAAGAAAACCGAGAAGACCGAGAAGGCCGAAAAACCGGCGCGCAAACCGGCTGCCAAGACGGCGACGAAACCGGCCGCCAGCCGTACAACGAAGAAAAAGGCCAGTTGAGCGGGCGGCTGTCGGAGAATGGCCGAACGCCCGCGTCGCAGAGGCCTCGCCGATTCATCGGTGGCGGCGACGGGCGTCGCGCGGGAGGAACTTTTGGGATGCCTCCCGTTCGGAATTAACAGGGTCGCAGCGCACCGCGGCCGTCTCTTTTCAGCCTCTCCTACCGCCTTCAACGATCAGCTTCTTGCCAGGGCAGCAGGGGAAGCAGTCACCCGATGCGCCATTCAGGAGTCGCCCGATGCCAGATGCTCCCATCCACGATCCACGCGAACAGGGCACGCTGCTGACGCTGGATCGCGCCCTGCAACTGCCACGAATCGCCATCGAAGCGTGTCAGCCCACCCTCGATGAGGGCCGCTTCGCCGCTAAGACCATCGCCGGACAACCGGTGATCGTCGACGCGAAGATTTTCGCCGATGGCCACGACAAGCTCGGCGCCTGCATCGCCTGGCGCGCCGAGGACGAAGCCGAGTGGCACCGGGTGCCGCTGGCCGAGCTGGGCAACGACGCCTGGCAAGGGCGCTTCACGCCGATCCGCGTCTGTCGCCACCATTTCGTCGTCGAAGCCTGGTGGGATCTGTTCGAGTCCTATCGCTACGAGTTGAGCAAGAAGCACGCGGCCGGCGTGTCCATCGACCTGGAGATCGAGGAAGGTCGCACGCACTTGATGCGCGTGTTCGGCTTGGCCCAGGGCCAGGCCCGCGACGTGATCAGCGGGCTGCTGGACAAATTTGGCACGGCGCCGGACCAGACCGCCAAGGTCGCGGTGCTGCTCTCCGACGAGGCGGCGCAGGCGATGGCCGAGGCGGACGAGAAAAAGCACCTGGTTCGCAGCAACATGTTCCCGCTCGAGGTGGAGCGCACACAGAGCCAGTTCGCCAGCTGGTACGAGCTGTTCCCCCGCTCGCAGACCGACGACCCCGCGCGCCACGGCACCTTCAACGATGTCATCGGCCAGTTGCCGCGCATCCGCGACATGGGCTTCGACGTGCTGTATTTCCCGCCGATCCATCCGATTGGCCGGGCGCATCGCAAGGGCCCGAACAACTCCCTGTTCGCCGGGCCGGACGATCCCGGCAGCCCGTATGCCATCGGTAGCGCCGACGGTGGCCACGAGGCGATCCATCCGCAACTCGGCACCCGCGAGGATTTCCGCGAGCTGGTGGCCGCGGCGGCCGAGCACGGCCTGGAGATCGCTCTGGATTTCGCCATCCAATGTTCCCAGGACCATCCCTGGCTCAAGGAGCATCCGGGCTGGTTCGCCTGGCGTCCGGACGGGACCATCCGCTATGCGGAGAACCCGCCGAAGAAGTACCAGGACATCGTCAACGTCGACTTCTATGCCGATGACGCCATGCCCGACCTGTGGATAGCCCTACGCGACGTGGTGGCCGGCTGGGTGGAAGAGGGCGTCAAGATTTTCCGCGTCGACAACCCGCACACCAAGCCGCTGCCCTTCTGGGAATGGCTGATCGCCGACATCCGCCACAAGCATCCCGAGGTGCTGTTCCTCGCCGAGGCCTTCACCAAGCCGGCGATGATGGCGCGCCTGGGCAAGGCCGGCTTCAACCAGAGCTACACCTACTTCACCTGGCGCACCACCAAGGACGAGCTGACCAGCTACTACACCGAGCTGAACCAGCCGCCGTTGCGCGACTGCTACCGACCGAATTTCTTCGTCAACACACCGGACATCAACCCGGTGTTCCTGCATGAAAGCGGGCGCGCCGGATTTCTCATCCGCGCCGCCCTGGCGACCATGGGCTCCGGCCTGTGGGGCATGTATTCCGGCTTCGAGCTGTGCGAGGCCGCGCCGATACCGGGTAAGGAAGAGTACCTGGACTCCGAGAAGTACCAGCTGCGCCCGCGCGACTACACCGCGCCCGGCAACATCAGCGCCGAGATCGCCCAGCTCAACCGCATTCGCCGGCAGAACCCCGCGCTGCAGACGCACCTGGGCTTCCAGGCCTACACCGCCTGGAACGACAACATCTTCTACTTCGGCAAGCGCACGGCGGATCGCTCCAATTTCATCTTGGTCGCCGTCTGCCTCGATCCGTTCAACGCCCAGGAAGCGCACTTCGAATTGCCGCTCTGGGAGCTGGGCCTGCCCGACCATGCCGACACCCATGGCGAAGACCTGATGACCGGCCACCGCTGGACCTGGCACGGCAAGAACCAGTGGATGCGCATCGAGCCGTGGCACCAGCCGTTCGGAATCTGGCGCATCAGCGCGAACTGAACCCAACCGCCTCACAGCGATATTTCGGGCGCCGCGCGCCCGGCCAAGAAGGAAAGCCACGATGGCGAAGCCCAAGAAAAGCCCACGTTCCCGCAAGCCTGCCGCGTTCATCGACGATCCGCTCTGGTACAAGGACGCGGTCATCTACCAGGTCCATGTGAAATCCTTCTACGACTCCAACAACGATGGGATCGGCGATTTCCCCGGCCTGATCGAGAAGCTCGACTACATCGCCGAACTCGGCGTGAACACCATCTGGCTGCTGCCGTTCTACCCATCGCCGCGCCGCGACGATGGCTACGACATCGCTGAATACCGCGGCATCCATCCCGACTACGGGACCATGGCCGACGCCCGCCGCTTCATCGCCGAGGCGCATGCCCGCGGGCTGCGGGTGATCACCGAACTGGTCATCAACCACACCTCGGACCAGCACCCGTGGTTCCAGCGCGCGCGCAAGGCGAAGAAGGGCTCCAAGGCCCGCGACTTCTACGTTTGGTCCGATACCGACCAGAAGTACGACGGCACGCGGATCATCTTCCTCGATACCGAGAAGTCAAACTGGACCTGGGACCCGGTCGCCCAGCAGTACTTCTGGCACCGTTTCTATTCGCACCAGCCGGATCTGAACTTCGACAACCCGCAGGTGATGAAGGCGGTGATCTCGATCATGCGCTACTGGCTGGACATGGGTATCGACGGCCTGCGCCTGGACGCGATTCCCTACCTGATCGAGCGCGACGGCACCAACAACGAGAACCTGCCGGAGACCCACGCGGTGCTCAAGCAGATCCGCGCCGAGATCGACGCCAACTATCCGGACCGCATGCTGCTGGCCGAAGCCAACCAGTGGCCGGAAGACACCCAGCTGTACTTCGGCGACGGCGACGAGTGCCACATGGCGTTCCACTTCCCGCTGATGCCGCGCATGTACATGGCGATCGCCCAGGAAGACCGTTTCCCGATCACCGACATCCTTCGCCAGACCCCGGAAATCCCGGCCAACTGCCAATGGTCAATCTTCCTGCGCAACCACGATGAGCTGACCCTGGAGATGGTCACCGACCGGGAGCGCGACTACCTCTGGAACTACTACGCTGCCGACCGCCGCGCACGCATCAACCTGGGCATCCGCCGCCGCCTGGCGCCGCTGCTGGAGCGCGACCGCCGGCGCATCGAACTGCTCAACAGCCTGCTGCTGTCGATGCCGGGCACACCGACGCTGTACTACGGCGACGAGATCGGAATGGGCGACAACATCCACCTGGGTGACCGTGACGGCGTGCGCACGCCGATGCAGTGGTCGGTGGACCGCAACGGAGGCTTCTCGCGCGCCGACCCGGCCAGCCTGGTGCTGCCCGCGATCATGGATTCGCTGTACGGCTACCAGTCGATCAACGTCGAGGCGCAGTCGCGCGATCCGCATTCGCTGCTCAACTGGACGCGGCGCATGCTCGCCGTGCGCAAGCAGCAGAAGGCCTTCGGCCGCGGCACGCTGAAAATGCTCGCGCCGAGCAACCGGCGCATCCTCGCCTACCTGCGCGAGTTCGACGGCCCCAACGGCGAACACGAAACCATCCTCTGCGTGGCCAACGTATCCCGCGCCGCCCAGGCCGTGGAGCTGGACCTTTCTGCGCTGGAAGGCCGGGTGCCGGTGGAAATGCTCGGCGGCAGCGCCTTCCCGCCCATCGGTCAGCTGCCGTACCTGCTGACGCTGCCGCCCTACGGCTTCTACTGGTTCCTGTTGGCCTCCGAGGCGACCATGCCGAGCTGGCACCAGGTTCCGGTCGAAACCATGCCGGACTTTCCGACGCTGGTGCTCAAGCGCCGCGTCGAGGAACTGCTCGAAGAACCGTCGCGTGGCGTGCTGGAAGGCACGTCGCTGCCGGCGTATCTGCCCAAGCGGCGCTGGTTCCCGGGCAAGGACTCGGTGATCAGGAACGTCAGGATCGCCTATGCGACGCGCCTGAACGACGGCCCGCGGCCGATGCTGCTCAGCGAGATCGAGGTGGAAACCGATACCGCCACCAGCCGCTTCCAGCTGCCGCTGGGCTTCCTCCCGGAAGAGGAATTCGGCGCCGCGCTGCCGCAGCAACTCGCGTTGGCGCGAGTACGCCGCGGTCGCCAGGTGGGTCTGCTGACCGACGCCTTCACGCTGGAGAGTTTCGTCCGCTCGGTGCTCCAGGCCTTGCGCAGCGAGCAGACGGTGAGCAGCGACGCCGGTGAGATTTGCTTCGTGCCCACGGCGCAACTGGCGGCCATCGAGGAGCCCGCCGAGTCCGGCGTGCGCTACCTGTCCGCCGAGCAATCCAACAGCTCGGTGGTGATCGGCGACTCGATGGTGCTCAAGCTGTTGCGCCGCGTGTCCGCCGGTGTGCACCCGGAACTGGAGATGGGCCTGTATCTCACCGCCGGTGAGTTCCCCAACATCGCCGCCGTGCTGGGCGAAGTGCAGCGCATCGACGCCAACGGCGAAGGCCACGTGCTGATGATCCTGCAGCGCTACATGGCCAACCAGGGCGATGCCTGGGAATGGACGCAGAACAGCCTGGAACGGGCGATCCGCGACGAGATCGCCGGCGGGGTCTCGGGCCACGAGAACCAGTACAGCACCCTCGCGGAGCTGCAGGACTTCTCGCGCCTGCTCGGGCAGCGGCTGGGCGAGATGCACAAGGTACTCGCCAAGCCGACCGACAACGCCGACTTCAAGGCGGAGCCGACCAGCAAGAAGGATGGCGTGGCGCTGGCGAAAAGCATCCGCCAGCAGCTCGAACATGCGTTTTCGCTGCTCGAAGGCCGCAGCGCTGTCGATGCCGCGACCGGCGAGGCCATCGCCGCGCTGCTCGCGCGGCGCAAGGAGCTGCTCGGCGCCGTCGATACGCTGGCCAAGCGGGCGGTTGGCGGCCTGCGTATCCGGGTGCACGGCGACCTGCACCTCGGCCAGGTGCTGGTGGTGAAGGGCGATGCCTACTTCATCGACTTCGAGGGCGAGCCGGCCCGTTCGCTGGCGGAGCGTCGCGCCAAGCACAGCCCGTATAAGGACGTCAGCGGCATCCTGCGCTCGTTCGACTACGCCGCCGCGATGGCGATTCGCAACACCCATACGGCGGACGTCTCCGCCGAGGCGGATGCCGCCCGGCGCAAGATCGCCAAGACCTATCGGCAGACGGCTGGGCTGGTTTTCCTCGAAGCCTATCGAGCCGCCGCTGCCGATTTGCCGCACAAGTGGTCAGAGGAGGGTGGAGACGAGGCTGCACTGGTATTGTTCAGCCTCGAGAAGGCCGCTTACGAGATCGCCTACGAAGCCGAAAACCGCCCGGCCTGGTTGAGCGTGCCGGTGCAGGGCCTGCTCGACCTGGCGCAACAGCTATCCGATGGAGACACCAACTCATGAGTGACCGCCCGGCCATTTCCCTTCCAGGGGTCGGCCTGCTGCCCGACGATTCCGCTGTCGAAGCGCTGATTCGCGCCGAGCATGGCGACCCGTTCTCGATTCTCGGCCCCCACCCGGACCGCGACGGGCTGATCATCCGCGCCTACCTGCCCAACGCGCTGGGGGTGGATGTTCTCGAGCGCGACACCGGCAACCGCATCTGCGCGATGGACCAGGCGCAGGCGCCCGGCCTGTATTTCTGTCGCCTCGACATCGCCCAGCCGTACCTGCTGCACATCCGCTGGGCGACCGGCGAGCAGATCACCGAAGACCCCTACAGCTACGGCGAGCTGCTGGGTGAGATGGACCTCTACCTGTTCGCCGAAGGCAATCACCGCGATCTGGGGCGCTGCCTCGGCGCGCAGGTGGTCACGCTGGGCGATGTCGAGGGCGTGCGCTTCGCTGTATGGGCTCCGAATGCCCGGCGGGTCTCGGTGGTCGGCGCCTTCAACGGCTGGGACGGTCGCCGCCACCCGATGCGCCTGCGCCACCCGAGCGGGGTGTGGGAGATCTTCATCCCGCGGCTGCAGCCCGGTGAACCGTACAAGTTCGAGCTGCTCGGCCAGGACGGCGTGCTGCCGCTGAAGGCGGACCCGATGGCGCTGTCCACCGAAACGCCGCCCAGCACTGCGTCCATCGTGGCCGCGCCGCTGCGCCACGACTGGCAGGACCGCGCGTGGATGGAACAGCGCGGGCAGCGCCAGGCGCTGAGCGCGCCGTTGTCGATCTACGAGCTGCACGCCGCCTCCTGGCGCCGCGAGGGCGGTGACGAAGGGCGCCTCTACAACTGGCGGGAACTGGCCGAGCGGCTGATTCCCTACGTCCAGGAAATGGGCTTCACCCACATCGAATTGCTGCCGATCATGGAGCACCCGTTCGGCGGTTCCTGGGGTTACCAGCCGCTGTCGCAGTTCGCCCCGAGCGGACGCTTCGGCACGCCGCAGGATTTCGCCGCCTTCGTCGACGCCTGTCACGGTGCCGGCATCGGGGTGATTCTCGACTGGGTGCCCGCGCATTTCCCCACCGACCCGCACGGCCTGGCGCGCTTCGACGGCACCGCGCTGTACGAGTACGAAAACCCGCTCGAAGGCTTCCATCAGGATTGGGAAACCTACATCTACAACCTCGGCCGCACCGAAGTGCACGGTTTCATGATCGCTTCGGCGCTGCACTGGCTGAAGGATTTCCACATCGACGCGTTGCGCGTGGATGCGGTGGCCTCGATGCTCTACCGCGACTATTCGCGCAAGCAGGGCGAATGGGTTCCGAACCGCTTCGGCGGGCGCGAGAACCTCGAAGCCATCGACTTCCTCCGTCACCTGAACGATGTGGTCAACGTCGAGGCGCCCGGCGCCCTGGTGATCGCCGAGGAATCCACCGCCTGGCCGGGCGTAAGCAAGCCGACCTCGGAAGGCGGACTGGGCTTCGATTACAAATGGAACATGGGCTGGATGCATGACAGCCTCAAGTACATCGAAGAAGACTCCATCAACCGCCGCTATCACCACGACAAGCTGACGTTCGGCCTGCTGTACGCCTTCTCCGAGCGCTTCGTGCTGCCGATTTCCCACGATGAAGTGGTGCACGGCAAGCACTCGCTGATCGACAAGATGCCCGGCGATCGCTGGCAAAAATTCGCCAACCTGCGTGCCTACCTGTCGTTCATGTGGACGCATCCGGGCAAGAAGCTGCTGTTCATGGGCTGCGAGTTCGGCCAGTGGCGCGAATGGAGCCATGACCGCGAACTGGACTGGTACCTGACGAAGTACGCCGATCACCAGGGCGTGCAGCGCTTGGTCAGCGACCTCAACCGGCTGTATCGCGAGCAGCCCGCGCTGCACGAGCGCGACTGCGATGCGGAAGGCTTCCAGTGGCTGATCGGCGACGACTCGGGGAATAGTGTCTACGCCTGGTTGCGCTGGAGCCTGGCGGGCGAGCCCTTGCTGGTGGTCGCCAACTTCACGCCGGTGCCTCGTCACGGTTATCGAATCGGCGTGCCGCGTGAGGGCAACTGGCAGGAGCTGTTCAACAGTGACGCCGAATGCTACGCCGGCTCAAACCTGGGCAATTCCGGCGCGATCCTTGCCGAGAGCATCGATAGCCACGGCGAGAAGCAGTCGCTGTCCCTCAACCTGCCACCGCTTGGCGTGCTGATCCTGCGCCCCGCCTGATCGGCCGCCTCGCGCGCCTTCCCTGAAAAGCAAACGCCGGACCTGATCGTCCGGCGTTTTGCATTCACGGATGGGTCGGGACGGGAAGGGCGAAAGCCCGGCCGAACATGGCAGGGCTGGGGCTCAAAGGCTGTAGCTCATCTGCTTGCGGAGTTTGGCGACGGAAAGCTCCTGGCGAATTTCCAGGACCAGCTGGGAAATCGCACGGATGCTGGCGTAGCGCTCGGGCGCGATGGCCGTGACCACCAGTTGCGGTTCGCCGCTCTGCGCGTGGAACAGACGGACAGTAATGCCCTGTTCCTCTTCCTTGCATTCGCAGGCAAGCGGTACGAAGGACAGCTCGATGATTTGCCGAGCCTCCTGAAAAGAGATCGTCATCATGTTGGCTCACCCACGTTTGTAGTGTCCAACAAGGCTAGCCGGATTTGGTGACATTTCAACGAAGCGAAGTGGCATTCCGCCCGGTAGCGCACGGGCCGGGCGAAACGTTCCAGGCGAGGATCAGTCGGCCTGTTTGTCGCTGTTCATGTTGCGCAGTTTCTTCGCCTGGGACTCCAGCAGGAGGTACACCAGCGAGGCGAGCAACAGCGGGATCAGGAAGTAGAGCACGCGATAGCCAATCAGCGCGGCGAGCATGCTGCCCTTGGAAACTTGCCCCTGCAGCAGGGTCACGAACACCGTCTCCAGCACCCCCAACCCGGCCGGAATGTGCGTGACGACCCCGGCGATGCTGCTGATCAGCAGGACGCCCAGCACGGTCGGATAATCAACCTTCTGCTGCAGCATGATGTACACCACCAGCGCCATCAGCCCCCAGTTGCAGCCACCCAGCACCAGTTGGCTGGCTGCCATGCGCATGGACGGCAGGCCGATCTCATGGCCACGGATCGTCCAGGCACGGCGCTTGGAGAAGGCGCATAGGCCGAGGTAGATCAGCGTCACCGCGACCAGCAGTACACCGATCAGTCGCAGCGTGCCCGTGCCGATGGACCAGCTTTCCGGCATCTTCACCCAGCCCAGAGCGAATACCGTTCCGCCCAACGCCATGTAGCCGAGCCAGTTGGTCATCAGGCTCAGGGTGAAGATCTGGGTGATCACCGAATTCTTTAGGCCGAGCCGCGAATACAGGCGGTAGCGAAAGGCGATGCCGCCGACCCAGGCGCTGAGGTTGAGGTTGAAGGCATAGCAGACAAAGGTCACCGGCAGTATTTGCGACGCCGGCAGGCTATGCCGTGTGTAGCGCCTCCCGAGCAAGTCGAAGCTGGTATAGACCAGGTAACTGCCCAAGGTTGCGAGGCCGGCGAAAGCCAGCGTCTTCATGCTGTACGCGCGCAGCGTGGTGATTACCTCATCCCAGTCCACCTTCTTGGCCAGCGCGACGAGCAGCACCACCACCATGATGAAGAAGGCATAGGTCAGCAGCTTTTTGGCGATCGGCCACCATCGATGACGTTCGGCGAACGAAGAGTGCCGGGTTTGACTGGATGCGCTCATTGGCCGTCTCGCTGCAGGTTGGCGACGGCGGGGGAGTCCGCCGGTGGCTCGACGAGCGCAAGGCGTGGCTTACTGGCCGGGAGCTTGGCGATCATCGAGGGGAAATAGCGCAGGAAGTGGAATATCAGGAACACCAGTGGCGCACGCCAGAAATACCCGCGCACCATCCGCTCAAGGGGAACCGTCTTGCAGTGGTGCTGGATCAGCAGGTCCAGCCGTTCGTGCAGGTGCCGATTGAACACCGGGTCGCGGACGATCACGTTGGCTTCAAGGTTCAGCGACAGGCTCAGCGGATCGAGGTTGCTGGACCCCACGGTGGACCAATCGTGGTCGGCCAGGGCCACCTTGCCGTGCAGCGGACGCCGGCAATATTCGAAAATCTGCACGCCGTCGCGCAGCAGGTAGTTGTAGAGCATCCGTGCGGCGAGCTTGGCGATCGGCATGTCCGGCTGGCCCTGCAGAATCAGGCGAACCCGCACGCCGCGGCGGGCCGCATTGCGAATTTCCCGGAGCACACGATAACCGGGGAAGAAGTAGGCGTTGGCGATCAGCAGGTGGCTGCGCGCCGAACGGATAGCCTCGAGGTAGTGTTCCTCGATGTCGTTGCGATGGTTCTCGTTGTCGCGAGTGACCAAGAGTATGCGGGCGTTGCCGCGGCTGTGGTTGTAGGTTCGCCCGATGGACTCCTGTACGCGGCGCTGCCACCAGCGCTTCGGATGCTCGCGGGGGGCGATGGTCTTCAGCGCGAAGCGATGGATGTCGTCGACGGCCGGGCCTTCGATCTCCACGGCATAGTCCTGCTTGGCTTCCGGGCCGAAGTCGGCGAGATGATCGGCGGAGTAGTTGATCCCGCCGATGAACGCGCGCTCCCCGTCGATCACCACGATCTTGCGGTGCAGGCGGCGGAACAGGTTGGTGCGCATGCCAAGGAACTTGGGCTGTGGGTCGAACAGGTGCAGGCGCACTCCAGCGGAGGTCAGCCCGGCGATGTAGTCCGGGGTCAGGTCCGCGCAACCGTAGCCGTCCAGCGTGATGTCGACACGTACGCCACGCTGGGCGGCGTCGATCAACACGTCACGCAGTTCATTACCGACCTTGTCCTGATAGACGATGAAGGTCTCCAGCAGGACTTCCTTCTTCGCCTGACGAATCATCTCGAATACGCGTGGGAAGAATTCCTCACCGTTTTCCAGCAACTGCAGGCGGTTTCCATCACGCCAGCTGAATTTCATAGGTGGATCTCCACGGCCAGGGGTACATGGTCTGACAAGTGCGACCAGGGCCGGTTCGACAGAACCTGCGGGTTGCGCGTGGTGGCGTTGCGCACGTAGACGCGGTCCAGGCGCAGCAGCGGCCAGTGCGCCGGGAAGCTCCGGGCGACGATGCCGTGCGCCTGGGCGAAGGCCTCGTGCATGTTCGCGCCGCGCTCCAGCACTGGGCTGGCCTTGAGCCGCCAGTCGTTGAAGTCGCCGGCCACCACCACCGGGGCGTCCGGCGGCAGACTGGCGATCAGGTCGCAGAGCAGGCCCAGCTGCTGCTGGCGGTGCGCTTCGCGCAGGCCGAGGTGAACGCAGATGGCGTGGAAGGCGTCGTGACCGGGCACCTGCAACTCGCAGTGCAGCAGCCCGCGCCGCTCCGGACCGCTGATGGACACGTCGAGGTTCTGGTAACGCAGGATCGGAAACTTGGAGAGCAGCGCGTTGCCGTGGTCGCCATCCTGGTAGACCGCATTGCGGCCGTAGGCGAAGTCGCTCCACATGCTGTCGGCGAGAAACTCATACTGCGAGGTGGCCGGCCAGTCGGGAAACCTCAACGCGTGCTTCTCATGGGTGCCGTGGACTTCCTGCAGAAATACGATATCGGCGGAAATGCTGCGCACCGCATCGCGCAGCTCGGGCAGGATGAAGCGCCGGTTGAACAGCGTGAAACCCTTGTGCGTGTTCACCGTCAGCACCTTCAGCGAATGCACCGAACTCGCCAGGTGCGCATCCAGTTGAGAGCTTTGCAAATTCAAATCCGAACTCCTTGGCGTCTTTGCCGGGGCGGGGCGCTCAGTGGGCCTGGGCCACACCGAGCAGCACGGTGCTCTGGGCGCGATCATTGAAGGTGCTGGCGATGTTGCCGAGCGACACCACGCCGACCAGGCGTTTCTCGCGATTAAGCACCGGCAGCCGGCGCATCTGGTTGTGCGCCATGTTGCGGGCGACCTGCTGCACGTCTTCGTCGTCGAAGCAGTACCGCACCCCCGAGCTCATGATCCGGCGTACCGGCGTGTCGGCGTCGAGACCTTCGGCGACGGCGCGCAGGGTTATGTCGCGGTCGGTGACCATGCCCACCAGGCGGCCGTTCTCGTGAACCAGAAGGGCGCCGGTATCGATCCTCGCCATCAGCGTCGCCGCATCGCGAATGCTCTGATCCGGACGCAGCGTCTGCACGTTGCGGGTCATGATCTGGTTGATCTTCATGGGCTGGCTCCTTTGCAAAAAACCGGCGCTGCAGCCGCAAGGGCGCAGGCTGCGCCCGCAATGGGCGCCTAGTTATTCCGACTGATCAGGAGGAGGAGGGTTCCGGCACAAGAAGTGCCAGAGCGCGATGACGGGAGGCGCGGCGATTCGGCGACGAGGATCAGCGCCGCCGAACCTGAATCAGGCCAGGCCCTCGCGTGCGGCCACGCTGGTGCCGTCGCGCGACCACGACTGCATGACGAAATCCGGCTCGAGATGGGTCATCAGGCATTCCATTTGCAGGGCGTCGCCCAGCAGCCGGTGCACTTGGTCGCCCATCAGCGGGCAGCCGTCGATGGGATGCCGCCAGTGGCAGGCGACGAGAATCCCGTCGTCGGTGAGCGACGAGCGCATGCACTCGGCCAGGGCCAGAAGATCGTCCTGCGCCAGGTAGTAGCCGACCTCGCTGAGAACGATCAGGTCGAAACGCTGCTCCGGCCAGCCTTGGGGCAGGCGCATCTGCTCGACGCGGGCGTGGGGAAACCCTTCCAGACGCTGCCGCGCCAGTCGGACGGCGGCGGCCGAGGTATCGCCGCAGAGCAGGCTGTCGCAGCGCTCGGCCAGCTCCGCGCTCAGTTCTCCGTTGGCGCAGCCGGGCTCGAAGGCCGCGGCGAAGCGGTCGCGGGGCAGGGCAGCCAGGGTCAGGGCGCGCTTGCGACGCTCGTACCAGCGCTGGCGAAACGCCCAGGGATCGTCGTTGCCGGCAAATAGCTCATCGAAATAGGCATCGCCCACGCTCATAGGAAGAACACCTCGAAGGGTCGCAACAGGCGCTCGAGCGCATGCGCGTCCAGTACCGGTGGCAGATGAATGTCCGGGTCGCCCTCCAACTGGCTGGCGTGCGCCTGCATGGCCTGGCGTTTGCGCGCGAGCATGGCCTCGTCGAGAACCAGTTTGCGGGCGCGTTGCCAGGGCAGGCGTGGGTCCTCCGGGTCGGCCCAGTGCCAGGCCCAGATAGGTACTTCCACCAAACGGGCGCCTGCCGCGCGCGCAGCCGCCGACGCGGCGCGACCTACCGCTTCGTGGTCACAGTGGCCGTCCTCGCGCCAGGTAGCGAAAACCACGTCGCCCGGCTGCAAGGTCTCGGCGATGAGGGCTTGCAGCTTGTCTTCCCGGGAGGCCACGGCGCTGTCGGGCAATGCCGCGCGAATCCACGGCAACGCGTCGACATCGATCTGCAGCCGACGCAACGCCTCGGCGCTTTCCAGCGGGCGGGCCTGGACCAGCCGTTCCACTGGCCAGCGCCGCGAGCCGGGATGGCTGGCATCGCCGTCGGTGACGGAAATCAGCAGCAGCGGATTGCCGGCGCGGGACAGCGCCTGCAACAGGCCGCCGCACCCCAACACCTCGTCGTCCGGATGCGGCGCGACGATCACCGCGCGACTGCCGGTCGGGACCAGGCGCTGCAGATCGATTTCTTCCACTTCCGCCAGGTGCCGGGACCCGGCCCAGGCCTCGATCGAGGTGCCGCTGCCGACGATGGGATTGGCCTTCATAGCAGCCAGCTGCCCGCCGGATCCCTCACCACCAGTTCGCCGAGTGCGGCCAGGTCACGTTCGGCATGGCTCTGGCGCAGGAACACCGGCAGATCGGTGGCCAGCCGGGCGTAGCGCCGGTTCAGGCACAGCGGCGCAGCGCCGAGCGCACGGCCGACGTGCCGCAGCAGCGACTCCGCGGCGTCCTCGCACACGGCACGGGAACGGCGGACCGCCAATTCGGCACTGGCGGTGGGGTTGCGATCGATCCACTCGGCGCAGTCGCGCAGCAGCGCGGCGCTGGCCTGCAAGGCCGCGTCCACCGCGCCCAGGTGAGCCAGCGTATGCGGCTCGCCACGACGCCCCTGGCCACGCAGGTACTCCGCCAGGGCCTGGGCCGCACCGTGCCAGCAGGCCGCGATGCCGCCACCGCCTTGCCAGAATCCGGGACGACGAAGGTAATCGCCCGGTCCCCCGACGAGCACGCCATGGGCACGACGGAAACTGACCTCGACGCTCTGCGTGGCACCCATGCCGATCGCCTGCCAGCTACCACTGTTGGTGCTGACGCCGGGCTGGTCCATCTTCACCGCCACCAACTGCTGCTCCCCGTTGGCGTTCCAGGCAGTGAGCAGTCCGTGGGTTAGCTGGTCGGCCCCCGAGCACCAGGCCTTGGTGCCGTCCAGGCGCACTTCGCCGCCGGACTCGGCAACGATGCGCACCTTGGCCTGCGGCGGTTCGGCCGCCCACATGCCCCACAGCGAATCTTCCGCAGGTGCCGGCGCGCCCAGCTCGGCCATTACCGCCAGCGCGTCGGTGTGGCCTTCGTAGAGCTTGCACAGGTTGAGGTCATGGCTGGCGACGCAGGAGAGCGCGCGCCAGCGTTGCAGGGTCTGCCCGGAGCCGGGCAGAGGGAGATCGTCCAGGCCGGCGAGTCGCAGCTCGCGCAGGCAGGCGATCAGCTCGCCCAGCCCCGCGTGGCCATCCTCGCGACCGTTCAGCCATTCGCCCAGCGCTGCGGGCAGCAGAGCCCGCTCACTCACTCCGACTTCACCTTCTGCAATTCGAAGAGCAACAGCGAGCGGCCGGTGATGCCGTACTCGGTATCGAACTCGAAGAGTTCATCGCCGGCGGCGTCCGCACGGTTGGTATCCACCAGGCAGGTCCAGTGCTCGCCCTCGGGCACCGCCGGCAGGCGGAAATTCACCACGTCGAAGTGCGAGTTGAAGATCAGCAGTAGGGTGACGTCGGCGCCGGCGCGGCGAATGCCGGTCGGCTGCGCGCGGCCGTCCAGCAGCATGCCGAGGCATTTGCCGTGCGGGTCGTGCCATTGCTCGACTGTCATTTCCTCACCGTTCGGCGCCAGCCAGGTGACGTCCTTGACGCCCAGTTCCTCGTTGTAGGCGCCGACCAGGAAACGCCCCCGACGCAGCATCGGGTACTTCAGGCGCAACTGGATGGCCTGGCGAACGAAGGCGAGCAGGGCTTCACCGTCTTCGTCGAGGTTCCAGTCGATCCAGCCAATCTCGCTGTCCTGGCAGTAGGCGTTGTTGTTGCCATGCTGGGTGCGGGCGAATTCGTCACCGGCGACCAGCATCGGCGTGCCTTGCGAGAACAACAGGGTGGCCATGAAGTTGCGCATCTGGCGCAGCCGCAGCGCGCGGATTTCCGGATCGTCGGTGGGGCCTTCGACGCCGTGGTTCCAGGACAGGTTGTTGTTGCTGCCGTCCTGGTTGTTCTCGTCGTTGTCCTCGTTGTGCTTGTCGTTGTACGACACCAGGTCGTGCAGCGTGAAGCCATCGTGGGCGGTGACGAAGTTGACCGAGGCGAATGGCCGGCGCCCGCGCTGGTTGTACATGTCGCCGGAGGCGGTGATGCGCTTGGCGAACTCGGAGAGCTTGTCTTCGTCGCCTTTCCAGAACGAGCGCACGGTATCGCGGAAGCGGTCGTTCCACTCCATCCAGCCCGGCGGGAAGCCGCCCACCTGATAGCCGCCGGGGCCGCAATCCCACGGCTCGGCGATCAGCTTGGTCTGGCTCAGCAGCGGGTCCTGGCGACAGGCGACCAGGAAGCCGTGGCGCTCGTCGAAGCCATCGTGCTCGCGCCCCAGAATGGTCGCCAGGTCGAAGCGGAAACCGTCCACGTGCATTTCACCGGCCCAGTAGCGCAACGAGTCGGTGACCATCTGCAGTACGCAGGGGTGCGAGAGGTCCAGGGTGTTGCCGGTGCCCGAATCGTTGATGTAGTAGCGCTTGTCGTCCGGCATCAGCCGGTAGTAGCTGGCGTTGTCGATACCACGCATCGATAGCGTCGGGCCGAGCTCGTTGCCCTCGGCGGTGTGGTTGTAGACCACGTCGAGGATGACTTCGAGGCCGGCATCGTGGAGGTGCGCGACCATCTGCTTGAACTCGCTGATGCTGCTGCCCGCCAGATACTTCGCATGCGGCGCGAAGAACGCGATGCTGTTGTAGCCCCAGTAGTTGGACATGCCTTTTTCGAGAAGATGCTGGTCCTGCACGAAACCGTGGATCGGCAGCAGCTCCACCGAGGACACGCCGAGCTTGCGGATGTACTTGATCACCGACTCGTGCATCAGCCCGGCGAAGGTACCCTGGAGGTTTTCCGGCACGTCCGGGTGACGCTTGGTGAAGCCTCGAACGTGGGTTTCGTAGACGATGGTATGGTCCCACGGCACCCGCACCGGGCGATCGTCGCCCCAGGTGAAGGCGGGGTCTACGACCTTGCACTTAGGCACGAAGGGCGCGCTGTCGCGCTCGTCGAAGCTGAGGTCTCCATCCTTGTGGCCGATGGTGTAGCCAAACAGCGACTCCGACCATTTCAGCTCGCCGATGAGCTGCTTGGCGTAGGGGTCGATGAGCAATTTGTTGGGGTTGAAACGGTGGCCTTCGCTCGGCGCGTAGGGGCCGTGCACGCGGTAGCCGTAGATCTGGCCGGGATGCGCATCCGGCAGATAACCGTGCCAGATCTCGTCGGTGTACTCGGGCAGTTCGATGCGTTCGAGCTCCACCTCGCCGGCTTCGTCGAACAGGCAGAGCTCGACCTTGGTGGCGTGCGCGGAAAATATCGCGAAATTCACGCCCAATCCATCCCAGGTCGCGCCGAGAGGATGGGGCAACCCCTCGCGTATTCGCGAGGGGTTGGTCACGGATGCAGCGGCTTTACGCTCAGTACTCATGCTTTCTCCTATGCGCAATGGCAAGCGCACTGCAAGGGACGTTCAGGCTTTCGGGGCGGTTGGCTTGGTAGCCGGCTTGGCGGGTTTGGACGCGGCGGACTTCGGCGCAGCCGGTTTGGACTCATTCGGCGCGCTCGACTTGGGCTCGGCCGGTTTGCGCGGCTTCTTCACCAGGGCAGGCTTGTCGCTGGCGCCGGCAGCGGGTGCGGGGGCTGCGGGTTCCGGTGCCGCCTTCGGCTTGCTTGCCTTGCGCGGCTTGGCCGGAGCCTTGGCCTTGCTCGCGGGCAGCGACTCGGCGGCGGCCAGCTTGCGGGCCATCTCCCAGTGCCGCTGCTCCTGACCATCTGGGCGGCCTTCCGATTCCCAGATCTGGTAGGCGAATTCGCGTATACGCTCGTCTTTAGCACTCATTTTGAAGTCTCCATGTTTTACGTTGGTTCAGATCGCAAAATGCCTAGCGGAAACGCAGCCAGGACCTCGGCAAGCCGCACCTGCTCGTTGTGTGTGACTGCGCCACCGTCAAAAAGTCCCCTCAGCCCCTGATTCGCCAGACTTTCAGGCAGTTGCACATAGGTATCTCCCCAGTTATCGGGCGCTATGGCCGGATTGTCACCACCTCCGAGCAGCGTGAACGTCAGCCGCGGCACTATGACCACGACGCTCCTCCCTTCATGGCGGCGGGCGAACGCGAGAACGCGCACCGCCTGTTCGCCATGCACTTCCAGCGGCAGGTAATCACCGGCCGTGAACAGTTCCGGCAGCTCTGCACGCAGCTGCAACGTCTGGCCGATCAGCCACTGTTTGATACGTCCGTCGCGCCAGCTGGCAATCAGTTCGGCGGGATTCCGCTCGGCGGCGAGCGCCTCGCGGCGGGCGGCGAAGTCGACCGGACGGCGGTTGTCCGGGTCGACCAGGCTGAAGTCCCAGAACTCGGCGCCCTGGTACAGGTCGGGCACGCCGGGCGCGGTCATCCGCAGCAAGGTCTGGACCAGACCGTTGAGCGCGCCGGCCGGGGCGATGCTCATCGCAGCCGCGGCGATCTCGCGACGCAGCTGCGCGCCTTCGTCCTGCAGCAACAGGCGTTCCAGATAGGCGCGGCAGGCGCTTTCGTAAGCCTCGTTGGGCGCGCTCCAAGTGCTGCGCAGCTTGGCTTCGCGAACGGCCTTCTCCTGCCACTGGCCGATCCGCTTGGCGTACTCCTGCATGCCGGCAGCGTCGTCGGCATCGAGGTCCAGCGGCCAGCTGCCGAGCAGGATCTGCATCAGCATCAGCTCGTCACCGCGCGACGGCGCGGCGCCATCGGCGAGGTCCGCGCGCAGCGGTGCGGCCATTTCCAGCCAGCGGTCCGCCTGCTCGGCGAACCAGGACGCACGCTCGCTGATCACGGTGATCCGCGCCCGGGTGTCCTCGCCCCGTTTGTGGTCGTGGGTGGCGGTGGTCAGCAGGTTGCGCGGGAAGGCCTCCGCACGTTCCAGCGCGGCGGCGTGGAAGGCCTGGGGCGGGGCGCTGAACAGCTGCGGGTCGAAGCCGACGTCGTTGCGCGAGAGCAGCACGGCGCTGCGGTAGCAGGCGGTGTCTTCCACCGCCTTGGCCGCCGCCGGCGAGGTGAGCTGCTGGAAGCGCACGCAGGCCTGCTTGCGTGCGGCCCGGATCGGCCCCGGCGGTACGTCGCGCAGCGGTTCGCCGCCGAGCCAGCGCTCCAGGTGGGCGAGCAGCGGCCAGTCGGCCTCGCCGAGCGTGCTGCGCGCGCCTTCCAGTGCCTGCTGGAAGAACGGCTCGTCCGACTCACGGCGGCCGGTGGCGCCGATGTAGGTGCGGTACACCGGGAAATGCACGATCAGTTCGAGCAACGCGCGGCGGATGGCGCCAAGCGTAAGGTCGCGGGTCATCAGGTCGCCACGGGCGACCTGCAGCAGCAGCTGCGCGACCGTCTCGTAGTCGCCGGCCAGGGAACCGGTGACCACCAGTTGCTTGGCGGCGCGCACTTCCTCCATGAAATCCGCCGTGCGCTCGCTCACCCGGCTCCACAGTTCGCCGAGGACCCCCGCGCCAGCCGGGTCGTGTTGCAGCAGCGATACCTGGTTCATGAACTCATAGCCGGTGGTGCCGTCCACGCCCCAGTCGCGTTGCAGCTGCTCCTCGGGGCCGAGGATCTTCTCGACGTAGATCGGGAAGTGCTCCAGGGCAGTCTCTGACGAGCGCCCGGCGATCAGCCGTTCGACACGCCGGCGCAGTTGACGGCAGTAGCCGCGAGGATTGGCCAGGCCGTCGACGTGGTCGATGCGCAGGCCGTCGATCTGCCCGTCGGCGACGAGCTCGAAGATTTTCGCGTGGGTTTCCTCGAACACCACCGGCCGCTCGACGCGCAGGCCGCCAAGCTCGTTGATGTCGAAGAAGCGCCGCCAGTTGATGTCGTCGCCGGCCGTGCGCCAGCTCGCCAGGCGGTAGTGCTGGCGTTCGAGCAGGGCATGCAGGCGCTGGAAGCCTTCTGGCTGGGTGGCGTCGAAGCGCGCCAGCATGCGCTGGATATCCTCGCTGGCATCGCCCCGACTCGCGGCCTCGGCCAGCTCGGCGCGCAGTTCCTTGGCGCACTGGTAGGGATTTTCCTGCTCACGCAGGGTGGCGAAGCGCGCGCCCAGCGCGATCAGCTCGGGGTTACCGCTGCCGCTCAGCAGCTCGACATAGCTGGGCGGGCTGATCGGAAAGCGGTGCTCGTAGTGCTCCGCGTAGAACGCGCCGCTGTCGGCGTCGAACCGCAGGACGATCTCGCCGGCCTGCAGCACTTCGCCGTAGTCTGAGCGCAGGAAGGGCACCAGCAACTGCCCCTCTAGCAACGGATCGGGCGAATTCCACTGGATGTCGAAGAACTGCGCGTACGGGCTGCGGGTGCCCCACTCGAGCACGTCGAGCCACCAGGGATTGTTCGATCCGCCCACGGCCATGTGGTTGGACACGATGTCGAGGATCAGCCCCATGCCGCGCTCGCGCAGCGCCGCGACCAGGCGATGCAGCGCGGCTTCGCCGCCGAGTTCCGGGTTGATCGCGGTGGGGTCGACGACGTCGTAGCCGTGCATCGAACCAGGGCGGGCTGTAAGCAGGGGCGAGGCATAAAGGTGGCTGATACCGAGGCTGGCGAAGTAGTCGACCAGCGGGACGGCATCGTCCAACGTGAAGCCTTTATGGAACTGCAAGCGCAGCGTGGCGCTGAGTGGCTTCATCTAGTTTTGCTCCGTTTGGTGGCGGGCCTTGTGGAGAACCAGCAAGCGCTGGCGGGGTACCGGGGCGTCGAGCAGGTCGGCGCAGTCGCCTTCCCAGCGGCGTCGCCAGTTTGGGTGTTCGTCGGTGGTGCCGGGGAGGTTGGGTTGCTCTTCCAGGCCGAGCACGTCCTCCATCGGCAGCAACGCCAGCGGCGCGGGCGTCAGGCCGATGAAGGCGGCCGCGGCGTCACCCAGCGCGGGGGACTGCGCCGTGACATCGGCGGGCAAATCGCAGGCGAGCGATAGTGCGGCGCGCAGGCCCTCGCGCTCGCGGGCGCGGGCGCGGCGCTGCTCTTCGAGCTTGTCCTCGGCGAGCCCGTCGATGCGGGCGCGCCATTCGATGTCGCCGCCTTTCCACCACGCCGGGATCGGCGGCAGATCGTGGGTGCTGGTGGTGGCGATGGAGGTCTCCGGCCATTGCTGCGGGGCGAAGAAACGCTGGCCGTGGTCCTGCTCGAACAGCAGCACGCGCATGCCGAGGATGCCGCGCGCGGCCAGGCGCTCGCGCAGGCCTTCGGGCACGGTGCCGAGGTCTTCGCCGAGGACAATGGCATGGTGGCGCACCGATTCCAGGGCCAGCAGGCGTAGCAGGTCCTCTTCCGGGTAATGCAGGTAGGCGCCTTGATCGGAGCTGGCGCCGGCGGGCATCACCCACAGGCGATGCAGCCCCATGACATGGTCGATACGCATGCCGCCGGCGTGGGCGAGGTTCGCCCGCAGCATCTCGATGAAGGCGGAGAATCCGTGCGCCTTCAGCCCCCAGGGCGAGAAGGCGGAGATGCCCCAGCTCTGCCCCGAGCGGTTGAGGATGTCCGGCGGCGCGCCGACGGTGAGCTGCGAGAGCAGCTGCGCCTGCCGGCTCCAGGCCTGGCTGCCGCCGCCATCCGCGCCGACGGCGAGGTCGCTGATCAGGCCGATGTGCATGCCGGCGGAGCGCGCTGCAGTCTGCGTGCGATCCAGGCCGCGGTCGATCAGCCACTGGCAGAACGCGTGGTAGCCGATTTCCTCGGCGTGCTCGCGGGCGAAGTCGCTGACAGCGGCGCTGTGCGGGTTGCGGTACTCCTGCGGCCAGTGACGCCAGTCCCAGATGTCGCCTTCGCGGATGTGGAAGGCGTGCAGCGCCTCGAAGCGGCAGTGGTTTTCCAGCGCCTCGCCGGCATGCCGGCGGAAGCTGGCGAAGTCTTCGGCCAGGGGATTTCCGCCGGTGCGAAAATCCTCGTAGAGCGCCCGCAACAGGCGCTGCTTAGCGGCGGCAGCGGCGGGCCAGTCGATCAGTTCGAGCTGCTCCAGGCGCTGCATTTCGGCTTCCAGCCCGGCCGACTCTATCGCCTGGCGTACCGCTCGCTCGCCGAGGATGCTGCCCGGCGCGCTGTAGAGCACGTTGTTGAACAGACGACTCGACGGCGAATAGGGGCTGTAGCGGTTGCTGTCGGCGCTGAACATGGCGTGCACCGGGCTGATGCCCAGCGCGTCGGCGCCATGCGCCGCAGCCGAGCGGGCGAGGACCTCCAGCGCCTGGGTATCGCCAATTCCGCCGTCGCCGGCGCGGCGCAGGGAATACAGCTGCACGCCGATGCCCCAGGCACGTGGATGACGGCTTCCCGTGGCATCGCTCATGTTGAAGCAGCGCTGCGGCGCCACGGCCAGCACGCACTGTTCGCCGGCGAAACGCAGCGTGTGATAGCCGATTTCGTCCAGCGCCGGCAGCCAGCCGTGGTCGCTCAGGTGCAGGGCGAGGCGCCCGCCATTCTCCAGCTCGACTTCGCACAAGGCGTTGGGCGAAAAGTAGTGGGACAGGTCGAGCCACTGGCCTCGATCGACGGTGAGCAGCGGCGGCAGGTTGCCCGAACCGAGGATGCGGCGGAGCTTTTCGAGGCTGTCGAGCACCTGCTCGTCGTCCTCGGCGGGCAACTCGAGCCCGCCCAGCACCGAACGCAGGACCTCGTCGGTCACGCTCTGCGCACGGCCGTCGGCATCCACCCAGTCGATCGCCACGCCGGCGGCGCGGGCCAGCTTGTGAAGCAGGGCACTCATGTTCGGTTCTCCCAGAAGACCAAGGCCGCGAGACCTTGCAATTGTCCCTGTGCGCGTGCGTCGAAGGCGCTGTCGACGCTCTCGTGGATCGGCTCGAAAGCGGCGCAGGAATCCGCCAGCGACAGCGCCTCGGCGCCCAGGTTGAGCTCGATGCGCAGCACCCGCTCACCCAGCTGCCAGCGCGCGACCACGGCCTTGTCGCCGACCACCTCGGCACCGAGCATCTTCGCCTGCGCCAGGTTAGGGACGATCTGCGCATGGCGCAGCGCGAGCAACGACTTGTACAGCGCATGCCACTCGGCATGCTCCGGTTCCCCGACTGCGGCGAAATCGGGACGGGACGCCTCGAAGGTGCTTTCGGCGTTCGGATCGGGAATCAGCGCGCGCTTGCGTTCGTCGTTGAATTCCGCGAACTCGGAAAACTCGCCACGGCGTCCTTCACGCACCGCCTCGGCCAGTTCGCCGTGATGATCGGTGAAGAACAGGAAGGGCTGCTTCGCGCCCCATTCCTCGCCCATGAACAGCATCGGGATCATCGGCGAAAGCAGCAGCACAGCGGTCGCCGCGCGCAGTGCACGAGGTTCTTCCACCAGGCCGACCAGACGGTCGCCGAAGGCACGGTTGCCGGTCTGGTCGTGGTTCTGCAGGAACAGCACGAAGGCCGTTGGCGACAGGTGGCCGCTGGGCTCGCCGCGCGACTTGCCGTGACGGTTGGCGTTGCCCTGATAGATGAAGCCCTGGCCGAGGCAGCGGGCCAGCTTGGCGGTGGCGTCGCTGGCGTAGTCGGCGTAGTAACCCTGGTGCTCGCCGGTGAGCAGCACGTGCAGGACGTTATGCCCGTCGTCGTTCCACTGCGCCTCGAAAGCGTTCTCCAGCAAGCTGGAGGCGTTGTTCTCGTTTTCCAGCACCAGGTGCACATGGCGGCCGGGTTGCAGCGAGGCGCGCACGCGCTTGGACAGCTCGACGAGGAAGTCACGCTCGGAGATCGCATGCACGGCGTCCAGGCGCAGGCCGTCGAAGCGGTAATCGTTCACCCACATCAGCGCGTTGTCGATGAAGAAGTCGCGCACCTCGCTGCGGCGGAAGTCGATGGCGTCGCCCCATGGCGTATGCAGGTCGTGGTTGAAGAAGTCCTTGGCGTAGGCGCCGAGGTAGTTGCCGTCCGGGCCGAAGTGGTTGTAGACGACATCGAGAAAGACCATCAGGCCGAGCCCGTGGGCCGTGTCGATCAGGTGCTTGAGCTCGTCCGGCGTGCCGTAGGAGGCCTCGGGTGCGTAGGGCAGGACGCCGTCATAGCCCCAGTTGCGTGCGCCGGGAAACTCGTTGAGCGGCATCAGCTCGATCGCGGTGACGCCCAGCTCGACCAGACGCGGCAGGTGCTTCTCGACGCCGGCGTAACCGCCCAGCAGTCCCACATGGAGTTCGTAGAGCACCGTCTCGCGCCAGGGGCGACCCAGCCAGTCGGTGGATTGCCAGGCATAGGCCTGCGGGTCGACCACCACGCTCGGCGAATGGACGTCACCCGATTGCGCCCGCGACGCGGGATCGGGCACCAGCAGGTCGTCATCGATGCGGTACTGGTAGCGTGTACCGGCGCCTACCGGAAGCTCGGCGAGGAACCAGCCATCGGCGGATTTCTCCAGCGGATGACGATGTCCGCCGTCCAGTTCGACGGCCACGCTGCGGGCGTCCGGTGCCCAGAGGGAAAAGCGGGTTTTGCCTTGTTCGAGCAACACGGCGCCGTGCCGCCCGCTGTCGATCACTTCGGGAGCCATTGCATTTTCGCCTTACCGGCGATGGCGGTAGCCAACGGTTTCAGCGTATCGACGCATCCACAGGTGGCTACCGGAGTGCCGGAGATGGTGGTTTCAGTTGACCGCTGCAGCCTCGCTACGACCTTCCAACAACTGTTCGTAGAGGTGGGCGTAAGGAGCGATCGACTGATGCCAGTAGAAGGGTGATGCCATGGCGCGACAGCGCATGGCATTGAGCAGCCCGGGTTGGGCGAAGACATGCAGCGCGCGCTGTACTGCCTCCTGATAGCTATGGATGGTCGATTCGTTGAACAGGAAACCGGTGACGCCGTCCTCGATACTGTCGGCGAGTCCGCCGGTACGCCGCGCGACCGGCAGCGAACCGAAGCGTTGCGCATACATCTGGCTGAGGCCGCAGGGCTCGTAGCGAGAGGGCATCAACAGGAAGTCGCTCCCGGCGAACATGCGGCGGGCGTCGGTTTCGTTGAAACCGATGTGCACGCCGATCTGCCCCGGATAACGCCGGCCCAGATCGCGCATGGCGTTCTCGATGTGCGGCTCGCCGCGGCCAATGATGGCAATCTGGCCACCGGCGGCAACGATGTCGTGGGCGACTTCCAGGGTGAGGTCGAGACCTTTCTGATAGACCAGGCGCGAAACCACGGCGAACAACGGGCCGGAGGAGGGCTGCAGACCGAACAGGTCGCGCACGTGCTGCGCGTTGACCGCCTTGCCTTCCCAATCGTGGAGGGCGAAGCGCTGAACCAGGTGCGGATCGGTTTCCGGCTCCCAGCTCTCGTCGATGCCATTGATGATGCCGCTGAGGCGACCGGAACGCGCGGTGCTGGCGAGGAAGCCTTCGAGCCCGCAACCGAATTCGGGGGTGGTGATTTCCTGGGCGTAGGTGGCGCTGACCGTCGTCACGTGGCTGGCGTAAGCGATGCCGGCCTTGAGCATGGACAGGCGACCGTGGAATTCCATGCGTTCCGGGGTGCAGGCCGAGGCGGGGATGTCCAGCTCCGGGCTGCACTCGAACGGCAGTGTCCCCTGGTACGCGAGGTTATGGATGGTGAAGACGCTGGGGGTCTTCTGGCCACGCCAGTGCATGTAGGCCGGCGCCAGTCCGGCGGGCCAGTCATTGGCATGCACCAGGTCGGGGCACCAACGAATACCTGCTGCACCAGCGGCAAACTCTGCGGCGGCCAGGCCCAGGCGGGCGAAGCGGATGTGGTTGTCCGGCCAGTCGCGGCCGTTGTTGTCGCCATAGGGACTGCCGTCGCGGTCGTATAGCTCCGGGCAGAGCAATACGTAGATGATCAGGCCATCGTCCAGATCGATCCGGCCGATCTTGCTCGGCGGCAGGGCGGCATGCCCGCTGACCTCGCCGATCACCCGAATGGTATGGCCGCTGTTGATCACTTGAGGGTAGCCCGGAATCAGAACGCGAACATCGTGAAGGTTCGACAAAGCCCGAGGTAGAGCGGCGGAAACATCGCCCAGGCCACCCGTCTTGACGAGGTCGGCGAGTTCCGAAGTAACGAAGAGCACTTTCTTCTTGCTGTCCTGAATACTACGGACCTCAAGTGTCGGTCGGATAACCATAGGCACACCGGCCGTCCTGGCCATGCTTCTAAACACCGTTTTCAATGCCGCGTCACCCATGTGTAGCCCTCCGATGAAATCCAGCAGCGACCTGGCAGGGTCGCATTCCCCAACTACGAAACACGCAACCTTCATCGCAGCGATGCAAGAATCGCAGCAGGTCCGGGTTCGGCAACACTATTAGAATGACTGCGAAAATCAGAATTGACCGTGACGCCAGCTGTTATCGGTGCGTTGCACGGCCTAGTTATCCTGACCCCGGACAGCAATCTTTAGTTCTGCGCGGAAGCATCAATTTCGCGGAATAAGGAGTTGCTCGCGCGCCAATCTGAAATGGCCTCGCTAAACCCCTAGGCCGCCAGCATGAAAAACACGCGAGAAAAAACGTTATCTATCTGAATTTCAACGCTGTTTTTTAACATCAGAACACGTCCCTTAAGCACCCTACCGCCGGTCGGCTTGTTACGCCGGGAGCGGACCTCGATCTCGGTCGCCCGGCAGCCTGTTCGAAGGCGGCTACATGCGTTGTAAAACACCGTTACACCCTTTGGCGCATGGTCTTTAATGCTCTGCGACGAACCGACGCAGTTAATACTGCCCTCAAGAGCAAACTAAAGCGCGACTTGCCCCGTCACAACTAAGCCTACGTCGATCGCCCTTGAGGCGTTCCGTCCAGCGGTACGACAGATACCGCCACGTTCCGACCTGTAGGCGACCCTGCCTACCGTGCCCGAGAGGATTGCAATGTTTGGCCTGGACGCTCTGGAACTGGCTCGTATCCAGTTCGCCTTCACCATCTCCTTCCACATCATCTTCCCGGCGTTCAGCATCGGCCTGGCCAGCTACCTAGCGGTGCTCGAAGGCCTGTGGCTGCGTACATGCGACGAAAGCTACCGACAGCTTTACCGGTTCTGGTTACAGATATTCGCGGTCACCTTCGCCATGGGCGTGGTCTCCGGCGTGGTCATGAGCTACCAGTTCGGCACCAACTGGGCGGGACTCTCGGAGAAGGCCGGCAGCATCATGGGCCCGTTGCTCACCTACGAGGTGCTCACCGCGTTTTTCCTCGAGGCCGGCTTCCTCGGCATCATGCTGTTCGGCTGGAACAAGGTTGGGCGCGGGCTGCACTTCTTCGCAACGCTGATGGTGGCCATCGGTACGCTCATCTCGACCTTCTGGATTCTCTCGTCCAACAGCTGGATGCACACGCCGCAGGGCTACGCGATTGTCAACGGCATCTTCGAGCCGGCGGACTGGTGGCAGATCGTTTTCAACCCATCGTTCCCCTATCGCCTGGCGCACATGGCGATAGCGGCGTTCATCGCCACCGCCTTCATCGTCGGCGCCACCGGCGCCTGGCACCTGCTCAAGGGCAATCGCGAACCCGGTATCCGGCGGATGTTCTCGATGGCCATGTGGATGGCACTGATCGTGGCGCCCGTGCAGGCCGTGGTAGGAGACTTTCATGGCCTGAATACGCTCAAGCACCAGCCAGCGAAGATCGCCGCCATCGAGGGACACTGGGAAACCGAGCGCGGAATTCCCCTGCTGCTGTTCGGCATTCCCGATATGGAAGCCGAGACCACGCATTTCGCACTCGGCGTTCCGCGCCTCGGCAGCCTGATCCTCGCCCACGACTGGGACGGCGAAATCAAGGGACTGAAGGCCTGGCCGAAGGAAGACCGGCCGAATTCGCTGATCGTGTTCTGGAGCTTTCGCGTCATGGTCGGGCTGGGCCTGCTGATGATCCTCGCCGGCGTCTGGAGCGCCTACCTGAGATTACGCGGGCGACTGTACGAGTCGCGCTGGTTCCACCGCTTCGTGCTGTTGCTGGGCCCGGCCGGGACCATCGCGATTCTCGCCGGCTGGATAACCACCGAGGTCGGTCGTCAGCCGTGGGTGATCTACGGCCTGCTGCGCACCAGCGATGCGGTGTCCGGGCATGGAGCCAAGGAGATGGGCGTCAGCATGAGCCTGTTCTTCGTCGTCTACTTCCTGGTCTTCGGCGTCGGCATCACCTACCTGCTGCGCCTGATGCGCAAGGGACCGAAGCTGCTGGGCGACGCGCCGCCCGTGGAAGACGCCGGTCCTGGTCATTCGCGACAGCCGATGCGGCCGCTGTCCGGCGCCGAACCGGACATCGACGGCGACGAACGCCAGTCAGGCAAAGGAGACCGCGATGAGCATTGATCTTCCACTGGTATGGGCCGGCATCATCGCCTTCGGCATCTTCATGTACGTGGTCATGGACGGCTTCGACCTGGGCATCGGCATCCTTTTCCCGTTCATTCGCGAGGAAGAGAACCGCGACGTGATGATGAACACCGTGGCGCCGATCTGGGACGGCAACGAAACCTGGCTGGTGCTCGGCGGGGCAGGGCTGTTCGCCGCCTTTCCGCTGGCCTATTCGGTGGTGCTGACCGCGCTCTATCTGCCGTTGATACTCATGCTGGTGGCGCTGATCTTCCGCGGCGTGGCCTTTGAGTTCCGCTTCAAGGCCAAGCGCAGCAAGCATTGGTGGGACAAGGCCTTCATCGGCGGTTCGGTGCTGGCGACCTTCAGCCAGGGCGTGGTGCTGGGTGCCTTCATCGACGGCATTCCGGTCGAGGGGCGCAGCTTCGCGGGTGGGCCGCTGGACTGGCTGGCGCCGTTCCCGGTGTTCACCGGGCTGGCCCTGGTGGCCGGCTACGCGATGCTCGGTTGCGGCTGGCTGATCATGAAGACCAGCGGTGAGCTGCAGCAACGAATGTTCCGCCTGATGACCCCGCTGACCCTGGTACTGCTGGCGACCATCGCCATCGTCAGCCTGTGGACGCCGCTGGCGCACGACGCCATCGCCGAGCGCTGGTTCACCTTGCCCAACCTGTTCTACTTCCTGCCGGTGCCACTGCTGGTGGCGCTTACCGTGTTCGCGCTGGTCCGGGCAGTCATCCGGCACAGGGAGATACAGCCGTTCGTGCTGACCCTGGTGCTGATCTTCCTGGCCTACACGGGGCTGGCCATCAGCCTGTGGCCCAACATCGTGCCGCCGGACATCTCCATCTGGCAGGCGGCGGCACCGGCCAAAAGCCAGTCGTTCACCCTGGTCGGGGTGTTGATCCTGGTCCCGGTGATCCTCGCCTACACCTTCTACAGCTACTGGGTCTTCCGCGGGAAGATCAACGTCGGCGAGGGCTATCACTGATGCCCGGCCGCCTGAAGCGACTGGCCTGGTTCGTCGGCCTGTGGTGCGCCGGGGTGCTGGCGGTGACGCTGATGGCCTACGGCATTCGGCTGGCGATGGGCATCGACTGAGAGCCAAGCGGCCGGCGTTGGGGTTAACATCGGCGTTCCGATTGACTGGAACGACATGCGATGAACCAGGATTCTTCCAACGCTTCGCGGCCCCTGCATTGGGAACTCGAGCGCATCGTCGGCGAGCTGCGCAGCGCGCGCATCGACTGGCGCAGCAGCCACGGCCGAGCCAACGACAAGCAATGCCGCGAATTGCCGTCCCGCGAGCGGGTCGCCCAGGTGATCGAGGCGATCAGCGGCGCGCTGTTCCCGATGCGACTAGGGCCGACCGATCTGCGCGAAGAAAGCGAGGATTTCTACGTCGGCCACACGCTGGACGTCGCGCTCAACGCGCTGCGCCTGGAAGTGCAGCGCGAGCTGCGTTATCAGGCCCGCCAGCATGGACACGAGGCGATCAACGAGAGCGCCCGCGCGGTTGAACTGGTACGTGAGTTCGCCGCCGCGTTGCCGGCGCTGCGGCGGCTGCTCGATACCGACGTGCTGGCCGCCTACCAGGGCGACCCCGCGGCGCGCAGCGTCGACGAGGTGCTGGTCTGCTATCCCGGCATCCTCGCGATCATCCACCACCGTCTCGCCCATCACCTCTACAAGGCCGGGCTTACGCTGCTGGCGCGGATAGTCGCGGAGATCGCCCATTCGCTGACCGGCATAGACATCCACCCAGGCGCGCAGATCGGCCCGAGTTTCTTCATCGATCACGGCACGGGTGTGGTGATTGGCGAAACCGCGATCATCGGCCAGCGGGTACGCATCTATCAGGCCGTCACGCTGGGGGCCAAGCGCTTCCCCGCCGACGAATCCGGCAACCTGCAGAAGGGCCAGCCGCGCCACCCGATCGTCGAAGACGATGTGGTGATCTACGCGGGCGCGACGATCCTCGGGCGCATAACCATCGGCCAGGGCTCGACCATCGGTGGCAACGTCTGGCTGACCCGCAGCGTGCCGGCGGACAGCAACGTCACCCAGGCGAACCTGCAGAGCCAGGTAGGCGGCGATTGCTGAAGGACCTTATGCCCAAGCTAATTCTTTTTTAGTATTAGCATTTATCGGTAAAATCTTTAAAAAGAATAAGCACGCCAGCATCCATCGCGCTGGCGAACTAGAACTCGATCCGCCACGGCGGGCTAAACGTGCGAGGAAAGGAAGCATCATGTTGAAGAAACTCTTGTTGGCGACTGCCCTGACGACCACTTTCGGCAGCGCCGCCGCGCTCGCCGACAGCCCGCCGTTGCTGAACGCGTCCTACGACGTGGCACGCGAACTCTTCACCGAAATCAACCCGTTGTTCATCAAGCACTGGAAAGAGCAGACCGGCGAAGAACTGAAGATCGATCAATCCTTCGCCGGCACTTCCCGGCAGGCGCAGGACATCATCCAGGGCAAGAAGGTCGACACCGTGACCTTCAATCAGGTCTCCGACGTGAACGTCCTCGCCGAACGCGGGCTGGTGAGCAAGGACTGGGCGTCGAAATTCCCCAACAACAGCTCGCCGTACTACAGCACCATCGGTTTCCTCGTGCGCAAGGGCAATCCGAAGAACATCAAGACCTGGGACGACCTGGTTCGTGACGATGTGAAACTGGTGTTCCCCAACCCCAAGACGTCCGGCAACGCGCGCTACACATACCTGGGCGCCTGGCTCTACGCCA
Source organism: Pseudomonas sp. PS02288 (assembly GCF_029959715.1). Classification (NCBI taxonomy): domain Bacteria; kingdom Pseudomonadati; phylum Pseudomonadota; class Gammaproteobacteria; order Pseudomonadales; family Pseudomonadaceae; genus Pseudomonas; species Pseudomonas sp. PS02288. Next base: position 48,522 of record NZ_JASCPA010000002.1, read on the forward strand.
ACGAGAAGTTCAAGGGTGACGATGCCAAGACCCGGCAGTTTGTCGGCAAGCTGCTGCACAACGTCGAGAGTTTTCCCACCGGCGGCCGTGGCGCCACCGTGGCGTTCGCGCAGAACGGGCAGGGCGATGTGCTGCTGACCTTCGAGTCGGAAGTGGTGAACATCGCCAAGGGCGACGAATTCAAGGCCGAGGGTTTCGAGGTTGTGATCCCGCCGATCAGCGTCTTGGCCGAATTCCCGGTCGCCGTGGTGGACAAGGTGGTCGACCAGAAAGGCACCCGCAAGCAGGCCACCGAGTACCTCAACTTCGAGTACAGCAAGGAGGTGCAGACGCTGATCGCGTCCTACCACCTGCGCGTGCACGAGCCGTCGGTGGTCAAGGCGACGGAGGGGCAGTTCGCCAAGGTCGAACTGATCGATCCGACCAAGGTGCTGGGCTCCTGGACCGACATCCAGAACAATCACTTCGCCGCCAATGCTATCCTCGACCAGCTCCTGGCCGAGTAAACCGACCGTTGCGCGCCACGCTCGTGGCGCGCCTGCAGCGGAGCGCCGCCGCCCTCGCGGCGCGCCCCGATCGTTCGCCAGATCCCGTCGACTAAAACGCCGTTCCGCCGGCAGGCTCCTGTGACTAGAAAGACTGCGCTGTTCTTCTTCCAATCCCCGACCATCCCCGGATTCGCACCCAGCTTCGGCTTCAGTGCCTTCTACCTGTCGCTGGTCATCCTTTTCCCGATTTCCGCCTTGCTGGTGTACGTCAGCGACATGTCCTGGGCGCAGTACTGGCAGGCGATCACCGATCGGCGCGTACTCGGCAGCTACCGGGTGACGCTCAGCGGCGCGTTCTACTCGACGCTTGCGGCGACGCTGATCGGCCTGCTGCTGGCCTGGATCATCACCCGCTACGAGTTCCCCGGCCGGCGCCTGGTCGACGCGCTGGTCGATCTGCCATTCGCCTTGCCCACCTCGGTCGCCGGGCTGACCCTGGCGACGCTGCTGGTGCCCGGCGGCTGGCTTGGCCAGTGGCTGGCGCCGCTGGGGCTCAAGGTTTCCTATGCCTATCCCGGCATCGTGGTGGCGATGACCTTCACCAGCCTGCCGTTCGTGGTGCGCACCGTGCAGCCGGTGCTGCAGGACCTGGGCAACGAATACGAGGAAGCCGCGCGCACGCTCGGCGCGAGCAAGCTGCAGACCTTCTGCTACGTGGTGTTCCCGACCCTGGTGCCGGCCCTGGTAACGGGCTCGTCGCAGGCGTTCATCCGCAGCCTCGGCGAGTTCGGCGCGGTGATCATGATCGCCGGGAACATCCCGTTCAAAACCGAGGTGTCCTCGCTGATGATTTTTGTCCGCCTGCAGGAGTTCAACTATCCGGCCGCGGCAGCCATCGCCTCGGTGATCCTGCTGGCGTCGCTGGCGCTGCTCTTCGTTCTCCAGCTCGTACAAGGGCGCCTGCTTCGCTGGCAGCGCAAGACCTCATGAAAAAGCCCACGCAATGGCATCAACGGCTGCTCATCGTCCTCGGCCTGGCGCTGGTCGGACTGATCCTCATCGTTCCGCTGGCGCTGATCTTCGGCAAGGCGCTTAGCGGCGGCTGGGACCTGCTGGTGGAGAACCTCTCGCAGGACTTCATGCTTCACGCCATCGGCCTGACGCTGTTCGTCACCGTGCTCACGGTGCCGATCAATATGCTCTTCGGCATCATGCTGGCCTGGTGCCTGACCCATTACGACTTCCGCGGTCGCAAGCTGCTTTCGACCCTGGTGGACATTCCCTTCGCCGTCTCGCCGGTGGTGGCGGGGCTCTGCTACCTGGTGGTCTACGGCGTCGAAAGCAGCCTCGGGCAGTGGATTTCCGCCCAGGGCGTCCAGCTGATGTTCGCCTGGCCGGGCATCCTTATGGTCACGGTGTTCGTCACCTCGCCCTATGTCGCGCGCATCCTCATCCCGGTGATGCAGGCGCAGGGCAGCGAAGAGGAGTCTGCTGCGCTGTGCCTGGGTGCCAATGGCTGGCAGATCTTCCGCCACATCACGCTGCCGAAGATCAAATGGGCGCTGCTGTATGGCGTGGTGGTCACCAACGCCCGGGCGGTGGGTGAGTTCGGCGCGGTTTCGGTGGTGTCGGGCACCATCATCAACCAGACGCTGACGCTGCCGCTGCTGGTCGAACAGCTTAACAACGACTACAAGACTGCCGCGGCCTTCACCGCCGCCGCTCTGCTGGCCTGCATGGCGTTGATCACGCTGCTGCTGAAGACCTACATGGAATGGCGCCAGCGGGAAAACCTGGCACGCGCCGCAACGGCCTAGGCGACCACCGCGCGCGGGCGGTCATTCCTCCGGGAACAGACTGCGGAGCCGGGCCGCGGCGGCCTTGAACGCATAGCGGGTCAGCTGCGCCGTCGCTTCGGCGAACACCTCACGATAGGCGCCAGGCACGTGGGGCAGGAGCGCCCTGGCCTCATCGATGGCGCGCAGGTTGGCGCTATCCACCAGCGCCAACAGCGCGCTCAGCCTCTCGTGCCACTCATCGTCGGGCAACGCCTCGTGCGTCTGCGGCTCGGCCAAGTCGTCGGGCTCCTCGCCAAAGACCGCGCGCAGCTGGTCGAGACTGAGCTGCACGCTCCGCTCTAGCTCGGCCAGGCAGGCCGCATCGACAAGGTCGGTCAGGCGCGCGCCGCGGTGAACCAGTTCGATCTCCAGTCCGCTGACCCGACCGGCTAATGCTAGGGCACCAACCGTGCCGGCGCTGCCCTTGATGGCGTGCAGCACCGCGCTGGCGGCACCGCTGTCGTCCGCCTGTATGGCAGCGGCGAGCAGCGGCAGTTGCCTGGCCATATCCCCCTCGAAATCGACGAGCACCCGGCGGATCAGCGCCTTATTGTCGCCAAAGCGCGCGCTGATCGACGCAGCCGCCTCGATGAGCGAGTCGTTTTCGACGGTCGCCGACGGCCCCTGCCGACGTTTAACCGGTGCCGAGCCAAGCAGGGTCGCGACCAGTTGTTCCAGATTGATCGGCTTCCCGACATGCTCGGTCATCCCCGCCGCCAGACAGGCGCTGCGGTCCTCATCGGACGCGTTGGCGGTCATCGCGATGATCGGCAATGTCGCCCAACGTGGGTCCAGGCGAATCCTCCGGGTCGCTTCCAGGCCATCGATGTCGGGCATCTGCACGTCCATCAGCACGGCGTCGAAGGGCGCGCGGCGCATGACCATGTCGACGCCGGATAGACCGCCTTCGGCAAGCTCGAGCTGCGCGCCTTCCGCAATCAGCAGCTCGCTGGCCACCTGGCGGTTGAGCGCGTTGTCCTCGACCACCAAAAGGCGCATGCCGGCCAGGCGCTGCGGACGTGGGGCGTTATTGCCGGACGCGTTCGGCGCCGGGATGCCGCGGAGCGCCCGCTCGATGCTGGCGGCCAGTTGTACCGGCGTGACCGGTTTGGTCAGGAAGTCGACGAAAGCGGGGTGGCCCTCCTGCTGGGCGTCCACCAGGGCCTCGCGGCCGTGCGCGGTAACCATGATCACCATCGGCGGGCTGACGTCGCCCTGTTGACGGCTGATCATGCGCGCCGCGCTAAGCCCGTCGCGGTCGGGCATACGCCAGTCCATCAGAACCACGTCGTAGCGCTCACCATCCTTTAGCGCCTGGTTGACCCGGGCGACCGCCGCTTCGCCACCGCCTACACTGTCGGCGTACCAACCCAGCGCCCCCACCATGCGCACCAGTACCTCGGCGGCGATGGCGTTGTCGTCGGCGACCAGCAGGCGCAGCGGGCGATCGGTCAACGCACAATCGGCGCGCAGCGTATTGGGCTTCTGCACCTCCAGAGCCACATCGAACCAGAAGGTACTGCCCACGCCAAGTTCGCTGCGCACCAGCAACTCGCCGCCCATCAGGCTTACCAGGCGCTTGCAGATCACCAGCCCCAGCCCGGTGCCGCCGAAACGGCGCGTGGTGGAGGCCTCCGCCTGGCTGAATCCCTCGAAGATTCGCTGCTGCTGCTCGTCGCTGATGCCGATCCCGCTGTCTGACACCGAAATCCGCACCAGCACCAAGGCGTCGTGGCGCTGAAGAAGCTGCATGGCGACGACCACATGCCCCTGCAGGGTGAATTTCAGCGCATTACCGGCGAGATTGATGAGAATCTGCTGCAACCTGAAGCCATCGCCGATCAGCGCACCGGGCAACTGCGGGTCGACGTCGTAGAGCACCTCGACGTCCTTCTCGCCCAGGTTGCCGGCCAGCACGATCGACAGGTCCTGGAGAAAGCCTTCCAGCTCGAACGGCGATTGTTCGAGCGTCATCCTGCGGGCCTCGATCTTGGAGTAGTCGAGAATGTCGTTGAGCAGGCCGAGCAGGGAGCGGGCGGCGCTTTCGGCCTTCACCACGTAATCAAGCTGGCGCGGAAGCAGCTCGGTGCGCTGGACCAGTTGCAGCATTCCCAGCACCGCATTCATCGGTGTGCGGATCTCATGGCTCATGTTCGCCAGGAACGAGGATTTCGCGGCGTTCGCCGAGTCCGCCAGGTCCCTGGCGTACAGCAGGCTCGACTCCAGTTCGCGCTGAGCGGTGATGTCGCGGTTGATGCCGGTCATGTGGATCGGGCTGCCGTCCGCGGCGCGCTCGACCCGGGCGGCAGCCTGGACGTAACGGATCTGCCCATCCGGCAGTACCGCACGAAAGACCGCGTTGAACGCCTCGTCATGCTTGATCAGCGCCGTAAGACCGGCTTCCGCGGTATCCCGGTCGTCCGGGTGCACCCGTTCGCGCCAGTGCGAATAGGTCAGCTCGTCACGGAGTTCGAGCGGCAGCCCGTAAATCTGCAGCATCCGCTCGTTCCATTGCAACCGGTTGCTCCGCAAATCCCAGGCGAAGATGCCCAGTTCGGCCGCCTCGGCGGCCAGCAGCAACTGGTCGCGAGCGCCCATCAGCTCGTTCTGCTGCATCCGCAGCTGGGTGATGTCGCTGATGATGCATACGAACAGCCGGCGTTCGGCCATCTGCACCGAGCCGATCGACAGTTGCAGCGGGAACTCCGAACCGTCCTTGCGCAACCCGGACATGTCCCGGTTCCTGATCGCGCCGGGCAGTTCCTGGCGCTCCAGCTGCTCTAGGAAGACCTGGGCCGCGGCCCATTGCGACTCCGGCACCAGGCGCCTGACGCTGCGTCCCAGCATTTCCTCTTCGCTGTAGCCGAACACGCGCTCGCCGGCGGGGTTGAACGACACCACCGTGCCCGTGGCATCGATGCTGATGATCGGGTTCACCGCGGTATTGAGGATAGCCCGGGTCATCTCCAGGCTGACTTCTCGGTCTCGCTCCGCGGCCTTGCGCTGGGTGACGTCGAGGGCGATGCCCAGGTATCCGCTGGGTTTTCCGCCGGGCGAACGCATCGCGGTAACCACCAGCGTCACCGGGAAAAGCGAGCCGTCCTTGCGCACGTAGGTCCATTCGCGCATTTCCGCGCCGCCGGCATCAGGCATCAGGGTGAAGGTCTGCATGCCCTCGACCCGTTCGCCCAGCTGAACGCTCAACTCGGCCGCGCGCGCGTGCAGCTCCGCCGGCATATGGAAGGGGAGCGGGGTGCTCTTACCGACGACCTCGTCGGCGGCGTAGCCAAGCAGGCGTTCGGCGCCACGGTTGAAGATGCGGATGGTGCCGTCCAAGTCGGTGGCGATGATCGAGACCTCGGTGGCCGCGTTAAGCACGCTCTCCAGCAGCACATTGAGTTGCTCGAGTTCGGCCGTGCGGCGGGCCACTTGTTCCTCGAGGCTGAGATTGAGCTCGATGATGCGCGCGGCAAAGGCCTTCTGCTCGGAGATGTCGCGTACGGTCTTGGAGGCGCCCACCACCGTTCCTTCGGTATTGCGAATCGGCGAAACGGTGATCGATACGTCGAAGGTGCTGCCATCGCTGCGCGAGCGCCGGGTATCGAAATGCGGAACTCGCTCGCCGCGCCGAACGCGGGCAAGGATGTTGGCCTCCTCCTGCGCCAGCTCGGGCGGAACCACCAGATCCGCGAGTCGCCTGCCCAGAGCCTGCTTCGCGCTATAGCCGAATAACTGCTCGGCGCCCTTGTTCCAGCTTGTCACCACGCCATCGAGGGTCTTGCCGATGATGCCGTCGGCCGAACTCTCGACGATCGCCGCCAGTTGCGCCTGGGTATGGGCGATCCGCTGTTGCTGTTGGCGGCTGACACTGAACGCACCGGCGAGTGCAGCGAGGATCAGGCTCGCCAGCGAACCCAGCAGCAGGATCAGCGATACCGAGGGCAGGTTGAGATTCGCCACGAACCGCGGATGAGCGCTGAGCTCGAACTGCCAGCGTCGGCCGAACATCTCGCGCTCGAATCGTTGGGTGAAGAGCTCTGGTTCCGCGCTAGCGTGGCGGGCGCTGGAGTAAAAGGACACACCGTCGCCGCCAGCCGTGACGTCCCGCAGGCTCAGGTGCAGCGCCTCGCTCTCCACGGCCAGCCCTTTGAGCACGTCCTCGATCAGCAGCGGGGCATAGCTCCAGCCGAAGGCCTGTGCCTCCCGTTCGGCCTCGCTGTCCGGGGTGACGCCGCTGCGGTAGATCGGTAGCAGCATCAGCACCGACTGCAGCGGTTTTCCGGTTTCCTGGGCGAGCGTGATGGGCGCGGTCAGGCGTACCTCGCCGGAGCGCATGGCGCTCAGCGCCGCTTCGCGACGATTGCTTTCCGACGCTATATCCAGGCCGACGACATTGGCCTGGCGCCGGGTGGGCTCGATGTACTGGATGACGAAGCGCTCACCGGAATGGGGGGCGAACGGGTGGACAGAAAAGTCCGCCGGGCCGTCGGAGCGGGCTCGCGCCAGGAAAGCGGGCTCGTCGCGCTCGCTGACCCGGCGAATGAAGCCGAAGCCCCTTGCGCCGGGAAATTCGTAGGGGAGGTCTCGGGTGAGGCTGTAGTTGTGGAACAGCCTCCGGGTCATGCCGTTCTCGCCGGCGGTGAGCACCGCACCGCGCACGCCCCGCAGGCCATACTGATACAGGCGGATGCGCTCGAGCACCTCTCTGCTCCACTGGTCTGCCTGGGCCGCGACCGCGCGGCTCGCCTGCTGGTCATTGCCCTTCGCGGTCCACCATGCGGCCGCCGCGGTCACCAGCAGACACACAACGAGGGTGACGGTCGCGCTGCGGTAGAACGGGAAGAACTTGCTCTTGTCGGTCACGTCACTCTTCCTGGGAGCCCAAGGGGCTCCGCCCCGGCACTACGGCTCGCCGATATCCGGCCCGTTCTCCAACATTTCGCTCATTTGCGCGAAGGGGGCAGGGCGCGAGTAGAGATAGCCCTGCATAACCAGGCACCCCTTGTCCCGCAGTGCCGCCGCCTGTTCCGGCAGTTCGACACCCTCGGCGACCAGCTCCAGGTTCAGCACCTGTCCCAGCTTGATGATGGCGTCGATGATTGCCGAGTCGAGTTTCTCGGTGAGCATGTCCTGAACGAAGCTGCGGTCGATCTTTAGCACGTCGATGGGAAACCGCTTGAGGTAGGCGAGGCTGGAGTAGCCGATACCGAAGTCGTCGATCGCGACGCGAATACCCAGCTCCTTGAGCGCGGCCAGGGTCTTCCGGGACTTGTCGACGTCGCGGGCGAGCACGCCCTCGGTAATCTCGAGCTCGAGCATCCGCGCCTCGGCACCGGTAATTTCCAGTACGTTCTTCACCGTCTCGAGGAAGTCGTCTTCCTTGAACTGGACCGCCGAGATGTTCACGCTGACGCAAATCTCATGGCCCCGCTCGCGCCAGACACGCGCATCCTTGCAGGCCTGCAGGAGCACGTAGCGGCCGATGGGAATGATCAGCCCGGTTTCCTCGGCGAGGGGAATGAAGTCCGACGGCTGCACCCGTTTGCCGTCCGCGTCGCGCCAGCGGATCAGCGCCTCGACCCCGACGATGTCGCGTTGCAGCACATTGACCTTCGCCTGGTAGAACACCTCGAAGACGCCTTGCTCGAGCGCGCTGCGCATGTGCTGGTCGAGCCGATGGCGCGCGCGGATGCTGTCCTCGATGCGTGACGAGAAGAACCCGTAGCGATTACGCCCGTCGCGCTTGGCCTGATACATGGCGGCTTCGGCGTGGCGATAGAGGGAGTCCATGTCGGCACTGTCGTCGGGAAACACGCTGATACCGATGCTAGCGGTGAGGGTGTAGCGACCGGAGGGGGTCACGAAAGGAACGGTCATCTCACTGAGCAGCCGGGCGGCGAAGCTTCCGACGGTTTCCAGGCTACGGATATCCGGCATTAGGATAATGAACTCGTCGCCGCCGTTGCGGCTGATGGTATCCATCACCCGACCCGACCTGACGAGCCGCCGGCCAACTTCCATGAGCACCGCATCGCCTACCGCATGGCTCACCGAATCGTTGATCGATTTGAAATTGTCCAGATCGAGCAACAGCATGCCCACGCGTCCCTGGGTGCCGATGGCCTGACGCAGCGCCTGATTGGCACGGTCCTGAAGGAGCAGGCGGTTGGGAAGGTTGGTCAGCGCATCGTGGTTGGCCAGGCGCTTGGCTTCGTTGCGCAGCGTCAGGTGCGCCCTGATCCGGGCCCTGGCCACCAGTACGTTGAGCGGCTTGTGCAGAAAATCGACCCCCCCGCAGCGGAGCGCTCGTAGCTCATTCTCGACCTGGGCGTGGGAGGTGACGAAGATGACCGAGGCATCGCAGATTTCCGGGTCGGACTTCAGTGCCGCGCAGACCTCGTAGCCATCCATATCCGGCATCTCGATATCCAGCAGCACCAGATCCGGACGGCACTGGCGCGCCGTGTTGAGCGCGCCCGGGCCGTCCGTGGCAAAGTAGACTTGGCCTAATCCACGAACCGTTTCGCTGAGCACCCGAACGCCGCTGACCGCATCGTCGATGATGAGTATTACCGGTTCCTGGCTGAACATTGTTTCTCCTGTGGCCAACCCGTGGCGGCGCCTGTATTCAACAGGCTAGCCCAGCGCTGGGGCGCGTCACGGAGAATTTCCGAAACGCCGATGACCTGCGGCCTCGGCGACGCCCTGCAGGCATGAGCGACGGAATGATTTACTGGTTGCGGTCTATATGTGATCGGGTCGTGCATCAGAGGGGCTGCGTCATCTGGCTTTGCCCGTTATTAATGACCAGCCCCTGATGCAGCGCAGAGTTCTTTCTTATTTAGCGGCAAACACGCCTTTTTCTTTGAACCTTTTCGAACGTTCTCAACTACTCCAAGGGCCCGAGTTTCAAGACGCTGAATGCCCTGAAACGGGAGGGCGGCGCCTGGAACAGGCGTTGCGCTTATAGACCAGAACAATGAGCAATCGAAAACTGGTGCACACGACGTTGAACAGGAACGACATCCATCCGATGCCCCAAGTAAGTTAAGACGTGTTAGAGATGTCCAAACTTCGTTATCACTTCGAACGTTCAAGGGAAGAATGCCGGCGCGCCCAATGCCCTTTCATGGCTGGCCAAGTTCCAGCGCAGATCCTCGGCGTCTCCAGCATGAGTTTCCCGGCGCGCGTCCGGGGCGACGACCTCTCGGGAATTCAGCGGAACTTAGACTCCAATAGGGGACTCCCTTCATGACGGGTCCGAGGCCCGAGACGTTTCAAACAACGGAGACCTACATGCCTGGCGACGACACCTATCGCACGCAGAGCGCCACCGTCCAGTCCGCATATCCCGAGTTCCCTCATCGGCCGCGTGGCGCTGTCGGCACGAGCGAATCTCCCCTTACCGCCGCACCGAAGCGCTCCCCGAGCAGGCCGATGTCCGCCTGATACCGCCGGACGCGGCGCACCTGATACGTCAGGCGAGGGCCATGGCGCTACTGGCGCCGGACCGACGCCGCTGCACATCACCTTTGAATGACGCAATTGTCCGCTCAGGCGGACTTTTCCATTTGCCCAGGCGCGCCGCTCGATCGCTGGCCAGGGCTGAAGAACGGGAGGAAAGATGTTCGATTTGAGCATGTGGCTGAACACGGCGCTGTGGATCAGCGTCGGCATCGTGACCGCGGGAACGCTGATCTGCTATTTGGTCTTGCGTACGCTCTTCGGGATCATCGAGAAACGCCTGCGGGGCCTGGCAGAAACCCAGGGAAAACCCATCTACCGCTTTGGCTGGCAAATCGCCGCCCGGACCAGCCGATTCCTGCTTTTTGCGTTCTCCTTTCTCCTAGCACTCAAACTCGTCGAGCTGCCGAGCAACTGGCAGTCGGCGCTCTCGCATAGCTGGTTCGTGGTGCTGGCGCTGCAAACCGCGCTGTGGGTGGACGTCGGCGTGCGGCTCTGGTCGCGCGACCTGGTCAGCGACCGCGCAGGCCGGCACAACCCGGTGACCATGACGATCCTCTCGATCATGATCCTGGTGGTGGTCTGGTCGGTCATGCTGCTGTCGATCCTGGCCAACCTCGGCGTCGATATCACCGCGCTGGTCGCCAGCCTCGGGGTCGGCGGCATCGCCATCGCGCTGGCCGTGCAGACGATGCTGGGCGACCTTTTCGCGTCGCTCTCCATCGGCATCGACAAACCCTTCGAGATCGGCGATTTCGTCGTCTTCGGCGATGTCGCCGGCTCCATCGAGCATATCGGCCTGAAGACCACGCGTATCCGCAGCCTGAGCGGCGAGCAGGTCGTCTGTGCCAACGCCGATCTGCTCCGGCAGACGCTTCACAACTACAAGCGCATGGACACCCGCCGCATCGTATTCAGCTTCGGGATCAGCTACGCGACGCCGGCGGAAAAAGTCCGGGAAGTGAGTGCCCTGGTGAAACGCATCATCGACGGACTGGAAAAAGCGCGCTTCGACCGGGCGCATTTCCTCGCGTTCGAGGAGAGCAAGCTGACCTTCGAGGTCGTCTACATCGTGCAGTCTTCCGACTACAACCAGTACATGGACATCCAGCAGGAGATAAACCTGGCGCTGCTGCAGGGCCTCCGGGACATGGAGGTGGAGTTCGCCTTCCCGGTGCGGCGCGTCGAGTTCGTCGGTGGCTGCCTGCCGGAAGTGAAGGTGGGCGTCGCCGAGCCAGGTGCCAAGCAGAACGCGGGTTCGCCCGAGGCGCTGGGCGTTTCGTCGTCCCACTGAGGCGAACGGGCAGGGCGGTTTCACTGGAAACGGCGCCCTGCTGACACCTGGCCTGGGCCTCGGGTGGACATTTGCAGCGACGTCAGGCGGCCCGTCGATGCAGCCTTTCAATCGCGCTGCACGGCGAGGGCGATGCCCTGGCCGCCGCCGATACAGAGCGTGGCCAGCCCCCTGCGGACGTCACGGCGCTGCATTTCGTGCAGCAGAGTGACGAGAATGCGGCAGCCGGAAGCGCCGATGGGATGGCCCAGCGCGATGGCGCCGCCGTTTACATTCACCTTGGCGCTGTCCCAGTGCAGCTCGCGGCCGACGGCGAGGGCCTGGGCAGCGAAGGCTTCGTTGGCCTCTATGAGATCAACGTCCTCCATCTGCCAGTCGGCCTTCTCCAGCACCTTGCAGATGGCGAACACCGGGCCGATGCCCATGATCGCCGGATCGACACCCGCGCCGGCGGCCGCGACGATGCGCGCCATCACCGGCAGGTTCAGGGCCGCGGCCTTTTCCGCGCTCATCAACAGCACGGCGGCGGCGCCGTCGTTCAGGGCGGAGGCATTACCCGCCGTGACCGTGCCATCGGCCTTGAACACCGCCGACAATTTGCCTAGCCCGGCCAGCGTCGTGCCGGTGCGCACCTGCTCGTCACGGGCGAAGAGGATCGGCTCGCCTTTGGACTGCGGCACGCGTACCGGAACGATTTCCGCCTCGAAGCGGCCCCCTTCGATGGCGGCGCTGGCGCGCTGCTGCGAGGTCGCGGCGAAGGCGTCCTGCTCATCACGGCCGATACCGTACTGCTCGGCCAGGTTCTCGGCGGTCATCCCCATGTGGTAGTCGTTGAAGGCGTCCCACAGGCCATCTTGGATCATCGTATCGATGACCGCCTTGTGGCCCATGCGCAATCCGGTCCGGACCTGCGGAATGACGTAGGGCGCCAGGCTCATGTTCTCCTGCCCGCCGGCGATGATCACCTCGGCATCGCCGCAGGCAATGGCCTGGTAGCCGAGTTGCACCGCTTTCAGGCCAGAGCCGCAGACCTTGTTCAGGGTCATCGCCGGCACGGTATGCGGCAGGCCGGCCTTGAGCGCGGTCTGCCGCGCGGTGTTCTGCCCGGCACCGGCGCTGAGTACTTGGCCGAGGATCACCTCGTCGACCAAGGCACCGTCCAGGGCGGTTTGCGAAAGCAGATGGCGGACCACCGTGGCGCCGAGTTCAACGGCGGAAACCGTGCTCAGGCTTCCCTGGAACGCACCAATGGCCGTGCGGGTGGCGGCAACGATCACAACATCACGCATGGAAACTCCCGTGTTGCGATCCGCCCGAGGGGACGGAGTCGCGAAAGAAAAGCGGCGCCGAAGGCGGTCCGCGTGTCGCCCGATCATCAGGGACCGGCGTTCAGAACTGCTCTGCCGTCAGGCCGAACAACGGATCGCTGCCGGCGCGAATGCTCGCCTCCAGGCCGAGGATGCGCGGTAGCAGGCGGCTGAAGTAGAAGTCCGCGGTTGCCCGCTTGGCACCGTAGAACGCCTCGTCCTCGTCGAGCTTGCTCGCCGCCACCCGAGCCATGCGCGACCAGAGCCAGGCATAGGCGACATAGCCGAACAGATGCAGGAACTCCACGGAGGCGGCGCCGACTTCGTTGGGGTTCTCGCTGGCCCGTTGCAGCAGCCAGTCGGTGGTGCTCTCCAGACGCTGCACGGCGTCAAGCAGCGCTTCACGATGAGGCACGTCCGTCGCGGCGAACGCACGGATCTCGCCGGTGAACTGGCGCAGGGCGGCGCCACCGTTGACCACCACCTTGCGTCCGAGCAGGTCCAGAGCCTGGATGCCATTGGTGCCTTCGTAGATCTGTGCGATGCGAACGTCGCGCACCAGTTGCTCCTGGCCCCATTCGCGGATGTAGCCGTGGCCACCGAACACCTGCTGGCCGTGCACCGTGCTTTCCAGACCGGCGTCGGTAAAGAAGGCCTTGGCTATTGGGGTGAGGAGGGCGACCAGGTTATCGGCCGCCTGTTTCTCTGCGGGGTCTTCGCTGAACTTGCTCAGGTCGAGCTGCTGGCCGACGTAGCTGGCGAAAGCGCGCCCACCCTCGGTCATGGCTTTCATGGTCAGCAGCATGCGGCGCACGTCCGGGTGCACGATGATCGGGTCGGCGGCCTTGTCCCTGGCCTGGGGGCCGCCCGGAGCACGGCTCTGGGTGCGCTCGCGGGCATAGGCCACGGCGTTCTGGTAGGACGCCTCGGCACAGCCGATGCCCTGGATGCCGATGGACAGGCGCTCGTAGTTCATCATGGTGAACATCGCTGCGAGGCCCTTGTTCTCCTCGCCGATCAGGTAGCCTTCGGCGCCATCGAAATTCATCACGCAGGTGGCCGACGCCTTGATTCCCATCTTGTGCTCGATGGAACCGCAGCTCACCGCGTTGCGCTCGCCCAGCGAACCGTTGGCGCCGACCTTGATCTTGGGCACCAGGAACAACGAAATCCCCTTGGGCCCGGCCGGCGCGTCCGGCAGCTTGGCCAGTACCAGGTGGATGATGTTCTCGGTCAGGTCCTGCTCGCCGCCGGTGATGAATATCTTGCTTCCGCTGATCGCGTAGCTGCCGTCGGCCTGTGGTTCGGCGCGGGTGCGGATGATGCCCAGATCGGTGCCGGCGTGAGCCTCCGTGAGACACATTGACCCCGCCCAGCGGCCTTCGTACATCGGGGAGAGGTAGGTGCGTTTCAGCGTTTCGCTGGCGTGGGCGTCGATCGCCAGGCAGGCCCCGGAACTCAGCGCGGAGTACAGGGCGAAACTGGAGCCTGCGGCATAGAGCATTTCCTCGAACTGCACCGCGAGCATCTTGGGCATGCCCATTCCGCCGTACTGCGGGTTGCCGGACAGCCCTACCCAGCCGCCTTCGATGTAAGTGGCGTATGCCTGCCTGAATCCCCGCGGCGTGCTGACCGCGCCGTTTGCCCACTGCGCTCCTTCCTCGTCGCCGCTGCGGTTGAGCGGGGCGATCAGCCCACCCGTGACCTTTGCCGCTTCCTCCAGGATCGCATCGGCGGTTGCGGCGTCGACGGTTTCCGCCAGCGCCGGCAGGCGAGCCCATAGACCCGGCGCATCGAACACCTCATGGAGGACGAAGCGCAGGTCGCGCAGGGGAGCGTTGTATTCGGGCATCGATCACCTCGTTCGGGGCGCCGTGCAGGGTCGGCGCGTAAGAATAAAAAGAGACCACCGCGAGCAGCGGCCTTTAGGATCGACGGCAGACCTCGCCGCCGTCGACTGGAGACCTTGAGTTCAATGACTGGACGCGGCAGCGGCCCCCAGCCCGGTTTGAGCCCTGACGAACTGGTCGTCGAAGGCCGCCCGCTCGCGTTGTGCGCGTACGCTTCGATCCAGCCGCGAGACCACCACGATGACCAGGAAGGCCAACGGCATGGAGAACAGAGCAGGGTGGTCGTAGGGATAAATGGCTTGCGCGTGGCCCAGCACGGAAACCCAAACGGCGGGCGACAGGATCACCAGCACCAGCGCCGTGGCGAGGCCTGCGAAACCACCGGCCAGGGCGCCGCGGGTGGTCAGGTTCCGCCAGTACATGGCCATGATCAGCACGGGGAAGTTGGTCGATGCGGCGATGCCGAACGTCAGCCCCACCAGGAAGGCGACGTTCTGTTTCTCGAAAAGGATGCCCAGGCCAATGGCGACGAGGCCCAGCCCGACGGTAGCGATGCGGGTGACGCGCATCTCCTCCTTCTGGCTGGCGGTGCCTTTCTTCAGCACCGTGGCGTAGAGGTCATGGGAGATGGCCGAAGCGCCGGCCAGCGCCAGGCCGGAAACCACGGCCAGGATGGTGGCGAACGCGACGGCCGACAGGAAACCGAGGAACAGGTTGCCGCCTACCGCCTTGGCCAGGTGCATCGCCACCATGTTGCCGCCGCCAATCAACGCGCCTTTGACGTTGCCATCGACGAAGAACTGCGGGTCGGTACCGACGATGACTATGGCGCTGTAGCCCAGCACCATGACCACCAGGAAGAAGAAGCCGATGAAGCCGGTGGCATAGAACACCGATTTGCGGGCTTCCCGCGCATTCGGCACGGTGAAGAAGCGCATCAGGATGTGCGGAAGCCCGGCGATGCCGAAAACCAGGCCAAGCGACAGCGATGCCGCATTGATCGGGTCGGCCAGCATCGAGCCCGGCCCCATGATGCTCCAGCCGATGGCATGGCTCGCGACAGCGCGGCTCGCCAGGGTCTCCAGGCTGAAGCTGAATTCGGCCAGGGCGAGCAGGGCGAGGGTGGTGCCGCCCGCGAGCAGCAGGACGGCCTTGATGATCTGCACCCAGGTGGTGGCGATCATGCCGCCGAAGATCACGTAGACCAGCATCAGGACACCCACCACCATCACGGCCGTGGTGTAGTCGAGGCCGAACAGCAGCTTGATCAACTGGCCCGCGCCGACCATCTGGACGACCAGATAGCAGCACACCACGGTCAGCGAACCGAACGCGGCGAATGTGCGGATCTGCGTCTGATCCAGGCGGTAGGACACGATGTCGGCGAAGGTATAGCGCCCAAGGTTGCGCAGGCGCTCCGCCATCAGGAAGGTGATGATCGGCCAGCCGACGAAGAACGCCACCGTATAGACGAAGCCGTCGTAGCCCTTGGCGAAGACCAGGCTGGACAGCCCCAGCAGCGTGGCGGCCGACATGTAGTCGCCGGCGATCGCCAGACCGTTCTGAAAACCGCTGATGCCGCCGCCGGCGGTGTAGAAGTCGGAGGTGGATTTGGTCTGCCGGGCGGCCCACCAGGTGATCGCCAGCGTCCCCATCACGAAGACGAAGAACATGGCGATGGCGTGCAGGTTGACGGGCTGCTTCTCCGCCACGAAAGGGGCGGCCAGAACCCCAAGCGGGGCCAAGGCCAGGCACGCGGTGCCGAGCGTGCGCAGGCGCATCATTTCAGCTCCGCCAGCAGATCGGCGCCAAGGGCGTCGAAGCGTGTATTGGCGCGGTACACGTACCAGCCGGTGCACAGCCAGGAAAGCACGATGACCGCTGCCGCCACCGGGATGCCCACCGTGAGTTGATGGCCTTCGCCGAGAGGCGCGTGCAACAGCGCGGGCTGGAAAGCCACGACCAGCATGAACAGGTAGTAGGTGCCCAGTACGGCGGCGCTAAGCGACCACGCCAGGCGCGAGCGGCTGCGCACCAGGCGCTGGAACTTCGGGTTGGCTCGGATGCGGTCGCAACGCTGCGCGTGGGACAACTCAGCATGGGTCATCGGTGTGGCTCCTTGTTTTTGTTGTTGTCGAGGCCCGGCCCCCGTTTTCGGGGTGCAGGGCACCTTGGCGACGGGCCGAGGGCCGTCGCCTTGTGTCGCCTGGAGGATGTGTTTCGGCTACAGCGCCTTGGCCATGTCGCGCAGGAGGTACTTCTGGATTTTCCCGGTCGACGTCTTCGGCAGGTTGATGAACACCACGGTGCGCGGCACCTTGAAGCTGGCGAGGTGATCCCGGCAGAACCCGATGATGTCGCTGTCGCGAACGGCCTGGTGGTCCGCCTTGAGGGTGATGAACGCACACGGCGTTTCTCCCCATTTCTCGTCCGGACGCGCCACCACGGCGGCTTCCAGGACGGCGGGGTGACGGTAGAGGACCCCTTCGAGCTCGATAGTGGAGATGTTTTCGCCCCCGGAGATGATGATGTCCTTTAGGCGATCCTTGATCTCCACGTAGCCATCGGGATGGCATACCGCGAGGTCGCCGGTGTGGAACCAGCCCCCCTCGAAGGCTTCCGCCGTGGCGCTAGGGTTCTTCAGGTAGCCCTTCATCACGGTGTTGCCGCGCATGAAGACCTCGCCGATGGTCTGACCATCGCGCGGGGTGGGTTCGAGGGTTTTCGGGTCGCCGACCATGACGCCTTCGAGGGTAGGGTAGCGAACCCCCTGGCGGGCCTTGATCTCCGCGCGCTGGTCCAGCGGCAGCGCGTCCCACTCGGCGTGCCAGGCGCACAGGGTCACCGGGCCGTAGACCTCGGTCAGCCCGTAGACGTGGGTGACGCGGATGCCCATCTCTTCGACGGCACCTATCACTTTTGCCGGCGGCGCGGCGCCGGCGACCATCGCCTCGACGGGGTGATCAATGGCGGCCTTGGCTTCGGCCGGCATGTTGACCAGGGCATTCAGTACGATGGGCGCACCGCACATGTGCGTGACCTGCTCGTCGCGGATCAGGGTAAGGATCTTCTGCGGGTCGACCCGGCGCAGGAACACGTGTACCCCGGCGAGGGCCGTGACGGTCCACGGGTAGCACCAGCCATTGCAGTGGAACATCGGCAGCGTCCACAGGTAGACCGGATGATTGCCCATCGCCCAGGTCATCTGGTTGCCCAGGGCATTCAGGTACGCGCCTCGATGGTGGTAGACCACCCCCTTGGGATTGCCGGTGGTGCCGGAGGTGTAGTTGAGGCTGATCGCCTGCCATTCGTCGTCCGGCCACTGCCAGGCGAACTCGGGATCGCCCTCGGCAAGAAAGGCTTCGTAGTCCAGGTTGCTCACCGGCTGACCTTCGCCGTACTCAGGATCATCGACATCGATTACCAGCGGCGGGTGATCGAGCATGCCGATGGCCGAATGGATCACATCGAAGAACTCACGGTCGGCAATGACCACCTTGGCTTCGCCATGCTGCAGCATGAAGGCGATGGCTTCGGCATCCAGGCGCACGTTGAGGGGATTGAGCACCGCGCCGATCATGGGCACTCCGAAGTGCACCTCAAGCATCTGCGGAATATTGGGCAGCATCACCGCCACGGTGTCGTCCTTGCCGATGCCGCGCCCGGCCAGCGCGGAGGCCAGACGCCGGCAGCGTGCATAGGTCTCCGCCCATGTACGACGTATCGATCCATGGATGACGGCCGGGTAGGTTGGATAGACGCTGGCGGTGCGCTCGATGAAGCTGAGCGGCGAGAGGGCGATATGGTTCACGGCTGCAGGGGCAAGACCCTGTTCGAAGATCGACATGCTGGGCATCCGGTGGCTGATTGTTAGCTCTAGGTGCCTGCTCGCCTGTTTTGTTCGGGCGGCAGATCATGCGGTGATTTTATATACGACCCACACCGAATATGGAACTACTACCTGCGTCGTATAGTACTTTAACTATACCAAACAGATTATCCAGTTGGTTGTTCGGCGAAAGTTGGTCGTATGGAGATATGCTATCGCCGTTTTCTTATGGGAATTCCGATGAGTCAGAACCCGGTCCGCCTGCACACATGGCTGCGCCTGCAGCGCGAAGGCGTTCCGCTCTCCGCCCGCGCCGACGCCGTGTGTCGGGCCCTGCGCGGCTGCCCCGAGGTGCGACAGGCCTATTACCTGAGCTGGCTGGAGAGCGTCGGCATCTATGGCCATGAAGGCAGCGGCCAGCATCTGCCGCCGGGGCAGGGTGACCCCTTGCTCGCCAGCGATCAGGCGCTTCTTGCCAGCCTGGAAGACCATGGCCGCCTGGATCTGGAGCAGGTTCGCGGGCTGGATTGCTGGTTTTCCGGGAGGTTGCGCAGGGCCGCGATCAGCCACGGACAGGTCTTCGATCTTGCTTTGGAGCCCGGCCGACCCGGGTTGCTCCTGGTGGAAGTGCGGGAAGGCGTCAGCCTGGATTGGCTCGGCTGGGTGCATGAATTGCTCTCGACGCTGCTGGCGATCTCCGGCGACCTGATGCGCGCCTCGCCATTGCTCGGTTACGACCCCCAGCCGACCCTGCTGCTGGATGCTGCCGGCGATCCCCTGGAGTTGAATGCCGCGTTACTGGCGCTGCTGGCCGATCAGCCTCCCGGCTCGGTCGTGCGCTTCCTGCCGGTCAACCACGCTTCGCTGGTGCGCGCGTGCCTCGAACAGGGCCGCGCCATCGAGCATGTGGAAGCCGAGTACGATGGGCGCATTCTGATTTGGACCTTCATTCCCGATCCGCAGGCGTCGCGTGTGCTGGCCCGCTGCCGGGAGGCCACCGAACAGGTGCTCGCCGAACGCGAGGCGACGAAGGCACGTCGGCTGTACCGGCTGATCACGGAGAACACCACAGACCTGATCTCCCGGCACACCCCGGATGGCCGTTTTCTGGATGCCTCGCCCGCGTCATGGACGTTGCTGGGCTACTGGCCCGAAACCCTGCGCGGCCAACTCGCCCAAGGCCTGTTCCACGCGCAGGATCTTGCATCGCTGATTCAGCGGGCGAAGGATGCGCTGGAGACCGATGGCTACCACACGATGACGTATCGCATACGCCATAGCGATGGTCATTACCTTTGGTTCGAAACAGCCAGCCGCGCTATCCGCGAGACGTACACGGGCGCTGTGGTCGAGGTGGTCAGCGTATCGCGGGATATCACCGCACGCGTCCAGGCCGAGGAGAACAAGCGGCGGCTGGCGGAGGTAGTGGAGGCCAACACGGACCCCGTGCTGTTCATCGACGCAGACGAGCGGATCACCTACCTCAACCCCGCTGCCCGCGAGCTGCTGAAGCTGGACGAGGGGCAGTCCATGCCGGCGCTGTCGGTGCTGTTTGCCGCCGATGACCTGAACCGCTTACAGGCGGGCCGCGAGAGAGCGGGGCGGGCGGGTGTGTGGAGCGCCGACTCACGGTTGCATCCGCCGCTGGGAGGGGCGTCAGTACCCGTCTCTCTCGTATTGCTGGCGCATCGGGCCGCGGGTGGAGAGCGCTATTACTCGCTAGTGGCTCGCGATATGACCGAGCGCGAGCTGCGTGAGGCACAGCAGCGTCGCCACCAGGACGAGCTGGCGCACACGGCGCGGCTGGTCACCCTGGGCGAACTCGCCTCCGGCATCGCCCACGAGATAAACCAGCCCTTGGCCGCCGTGGTCAACTACGCCAGCGCCAGCCAGCGCTACCTGCAATCGATCGAGGAGAACCCGCAGGCAGTCGTGCGCGTTTCGCAGGGACTGGAGCGCATCAACGAGCACGCCAATCATGCCTCCGAGGTCATCAAGCGACTGCGCGGCTTCCTGCGCAAGGGGCAGCGGCGCATGCAGGCGCTGGACCTTTGCGAAGTGACACGCGAGGCCGTTCGCCTGTGCGCCTGGGAGGCGAACGCCTGGCAGGTGGTGATCGAGGAGCGGTTGCCGGACAATCTGCCGCCGGTGTATGCCGACCGCGTATTGCTCGAGCAGGTGCTGATCAATCTCCTGCGCAATGCCATCGACGCCAACCGCGAGGCCCAGCCAGGAGAGGCGTCACGCATTGTCCTGTCGGCTCGACTGGCGACCGGTTCCGGACTGGAAGTGGATGTTCTTGACGAAGGACCTGGGCTCGACGACGCGGAACTTGAGCGGGTATTCACACCGTTCTACACCAGCAAACCGGACGGACTCGGGCTCGGGCTGTCGATGAGTCGCAGCATAATCGAGGGCTTTGGCGGCGCCCTGGAGGGGCAACGTGCGGCGACTGGCGGCTTGCTGATGCGCTGCAGACTGCCGTTACCGTGAGGCGCATACGATGCCGATAACAACAAGAGGAACGATTCAATGACGACTGCCACCCAGCAAGTGGTGTATGTGGTGGACGACGATCAGGGCATGCTCGATTCGACGGTCTGGCTGTTCGAGTCCGTAGGGCTGCGTGCCATTCCGTTCACCAGTGGCCGCGATTTCCTCGCAGCCTGCGACGCGACGCTCAACGCCTGCGTGCTCCTGGACGTGCGCATGCCTGGCATGGGTGGCTTGAATGTCCAGGAAGAGATGCGCGCGCGGGGCCTGGATCTGCCCATCATCTTCGTCAGCGGCCACGCCGATGTGCCCATCGTGGTGCGCGCATTTAAGGCCGGCGCGCGGGATTTCATCGAAAAGCCGTACAACGAGCAGCTTCTGCTCGACAGTGTGCAAGTGGCGCTGAGCCGCTCGGAGCGGCAAACCTCGGGCAGCAGTGATCAGGAGGACGTCCAGGAGCGCCTGGCCAGGCTGACGCCGAGGGAGCGCGATGTGGTGCTGCCTCTGGTCAAGGGCCACACCAACCGCGAAATCGCTGAGCAGTTGAACATCAGCGTGAAAACCGTCGATCTCTATCGTTCCCGCGTGATGAAACGCATGCGGGCGGAGCGTCTTGCTGATCTGGTTGGAATGGCGATCGTCGCAGGCCTGGTGGATCCGCTGCGGTTGAGACAGGGCTGATACGGTCATCACATCTGGCGCTAGAGCGACTCGGCGAGAGTCGCTGACGTGCTATTGGATGAAACAGCGCCGGGCATCCGTTAACGGGAAAGCGTGTTTCAGATGCATCAAGGTGGCGGAGGTTTTGGACCGTCATTGACAGAGATTGGAACCTGGCACCTGAGCCTAGAAGCCATGAGAGCATTGCCCCAGTGACAGAACCTATAATTTCCCATAATGCGTGACGTTACGTTTAATCGTGCCGGGACCATTGCGCAGCCTTCCCGGTGCGATTTAATGTAACGTCTATTATGGGTGACGAAATTCCAGTTCCGATTCCACCGCGGCTTATCAAACAGGCGCAGCTCTACGCAGCCGGTCGGAGCGATTCCGAGGCTGTACTTCATCTTTTAGAGGACTATCCGCGCCTGGTCGGTGAGTTACGCCAGCTGCGCCGATGCGTTGCGCAGCTGGATGAGGAGGGCGCCGCCCTGGACGCCCGCCTCGCTGCTCTACAGGCCGCCTGTCGGGCTATTTTGCAGCTTTAGGTTAGGCGTCCTCACATTCACGCTGTCTCGCGATATAGCGCGGAATAACCGGGCCGGCATTTCTACTGTCAACAAACGGTTCGCCTGAATGAAGCATTGCGGAATGAATCAAATTATCTAGACGTTCATAGATCTCGAATGAAATCGCCTCAGCCTGATAAAGCGCATAGATAGCGCCGGCGCACCGGCCGTAGTAAGCCATTCGCTCCAATGATTTTTGCTCGACACGAAGGCGAACAGCGTCCGCCCAAAACATATGAATCCACCTTCCAGACATACTTCCTCCTTGTCTTGATTTCACCCGCTCGCGGTATGCCGCCTGCCGTTCTGCCGGCGTCATTGCTTTGCCGGTAGCAGGTCGCCCGCGCTTGCGCTTGGCCTGCTGCTCGTCCAGGGGGAGGGGGTGGGTTTGGTTGTCCAGGGCGTCGATCATGGGTGCTACTCCGTTGTTGTTGGAGTAATTATAGTGACGTTACGATAAATAGTAAATCGTGACGTTACGATAATTCGACCACTCGTCGGCTATTTCCGTCACCGTTACGACAATTAAGCCCCGACATGCCGCAGGCATATCAGTCGCCGGCACGCCCTGGTGCCGATCACCGT
The DNA here is from genome assembly GCF_029959715.1 of Pseudomonas sp. PS02288. Classification (NCBI taxonomy): domain Bacteria; kingdom Pseudomonadati; phylum Pseudomonadota; class Gammaproteobacteria; order Pseudomonadales; family Pseudomonadaceae; genus Pseudomonas; species Pseudomonas sp. PS02288. Next base: position 70,899 of record NZ_JASCPA010000002.1, read on the forward strand.
TGTTTCTGCGACGGCACCCGCGCAGCGGCCGATCTCCCGCCCAACGAAAAAGCCCCCAGCGGCCTATGCGGCACGCCAGGGGCTTGTCTGCGTATCTCGATTGTCAGTCCCGCGAATCAGGTCTACCGCATGCTGATCGACCCGCTTTTGTGGCTCCCGCCGTCTCTGCGCGACTGCGCTTGCAGTCTCCCATCGTCGTCAGCAGCTCGACTGGTCAGGTCCCGGCAGGTTCGGAGTTTCAGCGCGGGCCGGCGCAGCCGGGTCCACCTTCTCTAATGGTGGACTCTTGTCTCATGGTGGGACTTTTCAAGCTGCGGTCTTCCTCGCCGCTTCTTCTTCCATGCTTGCCAATATGGCACCGATCATCCCTCTCGCCATCGGCTTCAGATCGTCCGGTAGGTCTCCGAATCGCCTGAACAGCGCGCGCATCTCTGGGGAAATTTCCCGCTCGCTACGCTCGAGAAGTATTTCGTCTGTCGAGCACCCAAAAACATGCGCCATGTTGATTATGGCGTCTCCGCCTGGGTAGTTCTCATCACTCTCCCATCGCGCGATTGTCTTCGCCGTTGACCCGATTTTCTCCGCGAGCGCCTGCTGCGACAGCTCCATTGCTGCACGCTTCTGCCGGATGTTTTCGCCTACGCTCATCGTTGTCCTTCCCGCTTCACCTATACCGGTCATACACCCTATCTCCTGTACGCCTATACATATCCGATAAATAGACCACGGATGCGACAATTGTGTCTTGCAATTGATAAGACAATTATCGTACCTTGCGCGTACACATTTAGGGTATTGACAGGTTTCCTGTGCTTGACCGAATCCACCTCTTCGTTCCGTTCAAATGCGAGCACGTCCGCCTCCTGGGCGTCGACGGCCGCAAGGAACCGATTCATTTGGTCGAGCTTGATCTGCTGATGAAGAAGGGCGTTCCGCTCTCGGCGGGTCAGGTTCAGCGCGATGAAGATGGGAATCTCCAGGCTGATGATCTGCGCCACAAGTGGGAATCGCTGAGCACCGGCTTCACCCCGATGGCCTTCAAGGTGTTTCACGAGTCGCTTGGAAAGCGGGTCATGCCCGGCGTCGAGATGAAGGCGAGCCCGGCCAAGCTCTTGCAGGGTCACAACGTCTTCGGCCCTACAGACATCCTGCACGGCGCCTACGAAATGCTCCGTTGGCTGGAGGTCGCTTACCCCAACCTGTTTGACATGCTCGATATCCCCGAGGCCGAGGTTTACGACATTGACTGCACCTACTCAGCCCGCATGCCAAACGAGCGATCCGCGCTTCAAGCCATCGCTGCTATTGCTGGGGTTAGCAACGGCCAAACTAAGGCACGCGGTGACAACTACACCACTACTGCCTACTTCGGAGCCAAGGATTCGCGGCTCCGCAAGCTGAAGCTGTACCTGAAGAACGATGAATTCCATGCCGCGCTCGCTGAAGCCAAGGCGCTGGCGAGAGGGAAGGGCAAGCCCTTCCTGCACTACCTCCGCGAGCCGATCCGGCCGATCGAGCGCAAGGCGCTCACCCCGCAGCAGCTCGCTTACATGCTCAACCGTGCATCCCGCCTGAACCTCTCGGCGCACCGCACGGTGAAGGTGATGAGCGACCCCCGTCTTTTGGAGTGGGTGAAGAACCTGCTTCGTGTAGAGGCTTCCGTTTCCAAGCGCTGGCTGAACCGTCGCGGCATTCCGTCCCGGCTGTTCGATCTCGCAAGGGTTCAACGGTGGCTGTCCGACCACGGCACGTGCTTGATCGAGTGGTGCTGGGCGCAAGTAACGCGCGAACTGTTTAAGGCCTTTGAGGGCATGACCATGCGAGTCATTGACGATGAATCGGTGCTCAAAGCACTGCTTGAGAAGTGGACCAAGCCGGGCAAAGTCCGGATGACAAAACCCCGCGTAGAGGCCGGTGTAGACGTGCCTGCCATCGCGATCCAGGGCAAGCCCAGCGACGCCTATGCCCGGAACCTGTTCCGCACGTTCCGGAGCATCCGGGAGTTCGGCTGGGAAGAGACGATGGAGTCGATGAGCCGCGCCAGTTTTTACCGTCACGTTGCGGATATTCAGGCGTGCGGCATCTCGAAGGCTGCCCTCCAGAAGCTCAAGTGCGACCACGGCCCGAACAACGTCGTGCCGCTGCTGCGCTTCCTCCAGATCGATTTCGCGGCCCAGCGTCCGGACTGGTATCAGCTGCCGAGGGTTGCTTGATGCGCGTCCTTTCCTGGGTTTTCTGGCAGGTCGTGATCGTTGGGCACCTTCTGGCTGCTCTTGCTGGCATCGCTTGGGGCCTCTCCAAGGCAATGCTCTGGATGCTGACATGAAGCCCGTCTATTCGCTTGGCCAGCTGGTTATTTGTAGCGCCCTGGTAACTGGTCTGCTTGGGCAACTTCTCGCCGCAATCGTCGGCATTACTTACTTCGTTCAATGGGCCACAGGCCTTTAACCAAAGGGGAAACTCCATGGAAATTAAACTCGGCCTGTGCAAAGGCATTTCGACCAAAGAAAAAGACAACGGCATCGTCGAGACGTATGTCTTGGTCGTCAGCGAGGGCCGCGACGAATACGGCCAGATCGTTGATGTAACGACGGGCATCCGTATCGGCAAGAGTCATATCGAAGCCGGTGTCGACAAGATTTATCAGAACTACGCTGGCAAACAAGTTGCTGTTCCGTTCTTCCCGAAACCGTGGAAGTCGAAGGCCGGCAACGTTGGCCTCGAACGCTGGCTGGCTGGCGACGGCAAGCCAGTCAACTTCCAAGTTGCTGCGCCTGTTCGAGCTGCCAGCTAAATGAATTTTCTCGCCTGTGACGGAAGTTGGAGCGTTGGGGTAGGGGGCGAAGTTCTCTGTTCTGGCACGCCAATTACTGTCACGGGTGAGCAAATGCGGACGGAGTTGCAAGTTGCTCCGTCTATCTCCGATGAGGAATTTATAGAACTCAAGGACGTGACCATTTCATTGTTCACTGCCGTTTTCTGTTTCCTCGTGATGAAAAAACTACTCTGAGGCTTCACTCATGAAAGTACGCAACATGGTTCAAAAGTTCGGTCGCAAAGCGGCTGTTGTCGGCGGCCTGATGGTTGCCACCACTGGCGTTGCGCTGGCTGATGCTGCTGCTGCTGCCGCCAAAGTCACCGCAGTTGAAGGGGACGTCGGCACCCTCGGTTGGGCCGCCATTGGCGTCCTGGTCGTTGCAGCTGGCTTTAAGTACATGCGCCGAGCCGTCTGACCAACAGCCTCCCGCCGACTTTTGCTCAGGCGAGCGAAGCATGAGCCGCCGAGCAAATCGGCGGTTCCCCTCTGGGAACTGTTTGTCATTTACAACGCCCGGCTAGTCCGGGCTTTTTTTTGGAGAACCATCATGGGAATGGGGCCAAATGAATATGTTCTCGCGGTTACTCTCATTGCGCTGGCTGCGTTGTTCTTTGGCAGGGTTTAGATGTTTCGTCGCACTCTTCGTTGTTGCTTTTTTTTCTCATGCTGCTAATGCGGCTGATTACCGGTGGACCGTTGTTCTAAATGGCACTGTTTGGGGCACTGGCTCTTCTCCGTCTGATGCGTGTTCTAATGCCAGTTCTTCAGGCACCCTCATGCATGCTGTAAAGCAGTCAAATGGCACCTGGGGCTGTCGCTTAGCTGATGGTCGCGGAGCTTGGGTAGTGTCCCGATCTGGCGACTCTTGTCCTTCCGGCCAGAACTACAACGCTGAAACTGGTGAGTGTGAAACGCCTCCACCGCCTTGTGAGGTTGGTGATCCCGGAATATTTGCATCCGGCGATGGCCCTGTTATTAACTCTGGCGGTCGTAACTATGTTGTTAACCCGCCTATGGGTGATTCTGTTTGCTATAACAAGTGTCGATTTACTGTTAATTCCAGTGCCAGCAGTTGTTTCACATTGCCCGGCGATAGTTCACGGGGTTTTTGCAATTACACGGGTAAGGGCAATGGTGAGGCATGTTCTGAGCCTGATGCTGCGCTGGGTAAAACTGGTGGCGCTCTCAATCCACCGACGACGCCTGATGTTCCCCCCTCCGATCCGAACGACCCTGGCTGTCCAGACGGTTATTCCTGGTCGGGTACTACCTGCGTAAAGACGCCCGCTGATGGTGGAGGTGATGGCGATGGTGGCGGTGATGGCGGCGGTGAAGACGGTGGTACTGGAGGCGGTACAGGTGGTGGCTCTGATGGTGGCGGTACCGGCGGCGGTTCTGATGGCGGTGGAACTGGTGGAGGTTCTGACGGTGGTGGTACCGGTGGCGGCGGTACTGGTGATGGTGATGGTGATGGTTCCGGTGGCGGCGGTTCTGGTGATGGCGAAGGAGAGGGCGAGGAGGGCGATAGCACTGTTGCTGGTGAGGCATGTGAAGCGGCCCTTGCCTGCACTGGCGATGCCATCCAGTGCGCCATTCTTCGCCAGGAGAAGGCGCAACGCTGCAATGCGGAGGAGGCCGGTGATTATGAGGCTCAGAAAAGCAATATCGACGGCCTGCTCCAGGGCGACAAATTCAAGCTTGATGAGCGCGAGGTAGAGGTTCCCAGCGTCATTTCTGGCGCCTCAGGTTTCCTTCCTAAGACCTGTCCGCCCCCGTCTCAAATTTCCCTCAATTCCAACGGTGGCCACACGTTCCGGCTCAGCTATGAGCCTGTCTGCGCTGTTGCTGCCGATCTTTCCTGGCTGATTGTTGCTGCTGCCGGTGTGGCTGCTGCGCTCTATATCGGCCGTTCTGTTGGAGGTGCCTGATGCACTTTTTCTACTTGGTGTTGGTGGCGATTCAGGTCCTTGGGCCGTTGGTTCGCATGGTTCTCAAGATGATCGGTATCGGCGTTGTTTCCTACGTCGGCATCAACTATGCGCTGGGCGAAATTCAGAACTACGTGCATTCCCAGCTCGGCAATGCACCTGGCCCGCTGCAGGCCATCCTGGGCATCGCCAAGTTCGACGTGGCCATCAGCATCTATCTCTCTGCTGTCACTACGCGCTTCGTTCTAGCTGGCATGGACAAGATTTCCGGCCGCAAAAAATCCCTGGGTAATACCGGCGTTCTTGAGGCGTAACCATGCTCTACATTCGTACCGGCCTGATGGGCCACGGCAAGACCTTGAACACCATCAAAGAGGTCGACACCAGCGCCTATGCGCAGGATCGGCCGGTCTATTTCCATAACGTGACGGATTTGCAGCCCGACAAGCTGCAAGCGAAGTGGTATCAGTTCGACGATCCTCACCTGTGGTTCGATCTGCCCGATAACGCCATCATCGTTGTCGATGAAGCCCAGGGTTGGTTCGGGGTTCGCGATCCTCGCAAAGAGGTGCCGCGCTACGCCTCTGAATTCGAGATCATGAGGAAGAAGGGCCATGAGGTGCACTTGATCACTCAAGATCCTCGATTCATCGACGTGCACGTTCGCCGGCTGTGCAACAAGCACATCCACTACTGGCGTATTTTCGGTTCGTCCAAGCTGTCTCGGTATGAGATGGAACGCTGCGTCAACGATGTTGAAAAGCTCGCCAGCAACAAGGAAGCCACGCGCACGTTTCCCACCCTTGATCGGCGTTATTTCGGGGTCTACACCAGCGCCAAGGCCGGCCACCATTTCAAGTTCAAACCGTCGAAAAAGGCCATGATGTTTGGCGCTGCCGCCTTGGTTGCCGTGGTGCTGTGCTGGCGTGCCTATGATCGAATTTGGGCGCCAAAGCCTGTTGAGGCGACTGCTGACGCTCCCGCGAAATCGCTTCAGCAGAGCGTTACCGATGCAGCCAAATCGTTCATGCCCAGCGTTGTTCCTGATGCCACCAAGCCCACGACCAGGGCTGATTACATCGCCCAGAGCAAGCCGCGAATTGCTGGCGTGCCGTCGACTGCGCCGATCTATGACGACCTCACCAAGCCCAAGGCCGCGCCGAAGCTCTATTGCGTCACCAGCTCCGATTCGCGCCTTGTTGAGCGCCAGGGCTCGGCTATGTCCGTTGGCTACATTGAGGGGCGTGTTTCGGTCTGTCAGTGCTACACGCAACAGGGCACGCGGGTCGCCTCTGAATTCGAGTTCTGCGCAGCTGTCGCTTCCGGTGGCTACTTCGATGCGTCTGTTCCTGATCGCAACACTGCGCAGGTTGGCGGTGGTGGTTTCCGGCAGCAGCAGGAGCCGGCGTCTGTTGGCGGCTCAGCGCAGTTCCAGGCGGTTTCTAGTCAGCCTGTGGTGTCTCAGGCTCGCGTGTCTGTCGTGCCGTATGAGAAAGCGAAGTTCCTGTGGTGATTGAACGGGTTCTGTTGATTTTCGTTCTGCTGGTGGTCGTTGCGTGCGTGGCCACCTTTTTCTCAATCGATTACGTCATGCGCTGACGTTGCCCATAATGCGTGACGTTACGTTTAATCGTGCCGGGACCATTGCGCAGCCTTCCCGGTGCGATTTAATGTAACGTCTATTATGGGTGACGAAATTCCAGTTCCGATTCCACCGCGGCTTATCAAACAGGCGCAGCTCTACGCAGCCGGTCGGAGCGATTCCGAGGCTGTACTTCATCTTTTAGAGGACTATCCGCGCCTGGTCGGTGAGTTACGCCAGCTGCGCCGATGCGTTGCGCAGCTGGATGAGGAGGGCGCCGCCCTGGACGCCCGCCTCGCTGCTCTACAGGCCGCCTGTCGGGCTATTTTGCAGCTTTAGGTTAGGCGTCCTCACATTCACGCTGTCTCGCGATATAGCGCGGAATAACCGGGCCGGCATTTCTACTGTCAACAAACGGTTCGCCTGAATGAAGCATTGCGGAATGAATCAAATTATCTAGACGTTCATAGATCTCGAATGAAATCGCCTCAGCCTGATAAAGCGCATAGATAGCGCCGGCGCACCGGCCGTAGTAAGCCATTCGCTCCAATGATTTTTGCTCGACACGAAGGCGAACAGCGTCCGCCCAAAACATATGAATCCACCTTCCAGACATACTTCCTCCTTGTCTTGATTTCACCCGCTCGCGGTATGCCGCCTGCCGTTCTGCCGGCGTCATTGCTTTGCCGGTAGCAGGTCGCCCGCGCTTGCGCTTGGCCTGCTGCTCGTCCAGGGGGAGGGGGTGGGTTTGGTTGTCCAGGGCGTCGATCATGGGTGCTACTCCGTTGTTGTTGGAGTAATTATAGTGACGTTACGATAAATAGTAAATCGTGACGTTACGATAATTCGACCACTCGTCGGCTATTTCCGTCACCGTTACGACAATTAAGCCCCGACATGCCGCAGGCATATCAGTCGCCGGCACGCCCTGGTGCCGATCACCGTTGTTTCTGCGACGGCACCCGCGCAGCGGCCGATCTCCCGCCCAACGAAAAAGCCCCCAGCGGCCTATGCGGCACGCCAGGGGCTTGTCTGCGTATCTCGATTGTCAGTCCCGCGAATCAGGTCTACCGCATGCTGATCGACCCGCTTTTGTGGCTCCCGCCGTCTCTGCGCGACTGCGCTTGCAGTCTCCCATCGTCGTCAGCAGCTCGACTGGTCAGGTCCCGGCAGGTTCGGAGTTTCAGCGCGGGCCGGCGCAGCCGGGTCCACCTTCTCTAATGGTGGACTCTTGTCTCATGGTGGGACTTTTCAAGCTGCGGTCTTCCTCGCCGCTTCTTCTTCCATGCTTGCCAATATGGCACCGATCATCCCTCTCGCCATCGGCTTCAGATCGTCCGGTAGGTCTCCGAATCGCCTGAACAGCGCGCGCATCTCTGGGGAAATTTCCCGCTCGCTACGCTCGAGAAGTATTTCGTCTGTCGAGCACCCAAAAACATGCGCCATGTTGATTATGGCGTCTCCGCCTGGGTAGTTCTCATCACTCTCCCATCGCGCGATTGTCTTCGCCGTTGACCCGATTTTCTCCGCGAGCGCCTGCTGCGACAGCTCCATTGCTGCACGCTTCTGCCGGATGTTTTCGCCTACGCTCATCGTTGTCCTTCCCGCTTCACCTATACCGGTCATACACCCTATCTCCTGTACGCCTATACATATCCGATAAATAGACCACGGATGCGACAATTGTGTCTTGCAATTGATAAGACAATTATCGTACCTTGCGCGTACACATTTAGGGTATTGACAGGTTTCCTGTGCTTGACCGAATCCACCTCTTCGTTCCGTTCAAATGCGAGCACGTCCGCCTCCTGGGCGTCGACGGCCGCAAGGAACCGATTCATTTGGTCGAGCTTGATCTGCTGATGAAGAAGGGCGTTCCGCTCTCGGCGGGTCAGGTTCAGCGCGATGAAGATGGGAATCTCCAGGCTGATGATCTGCGCCACAAGTGGGAATCGCTGAGCACCGGCTTCACCCCGATGGCCTTCAAGGTGTTTCACGAGTCGCTTGGAAAGCGGGTCATGCCCGGCGTCGAGATGAAGGCGAGCCCGGCCAAGCTCTTGCAGGGTCACAACGTCTTCGGCCCTACAGACATCCTGCACGGCGCCTACGAAATGCTCCGTTGGCTGGAGGTCGCTTACCCCAACCTGTTTGACATGCTCGATATCCCCGAGGCCGAGGTTTACGACATTGACTGCACCTACTCAGCCCGCATGCCAAACGAGCGATCCGCGCTTCAAGCCATCGCTGCTATTGCTGGGGTTAGCAACGGCCAAACTAAGGCACGCGGTGACAACTACACCACTACTGCCTACTTCGGAGCCAAGGATTCGCGGCTCCGCAAGCTGAAGCTGTACCTGAAGAACGATGAATTCCATGCCGCGCTCGCTGAAGCCAAGGCGCTGGCGAGAGGGAAGGGCAAGCCCTTCCTGCACTACCTCCGCGAGCCGATCCGGCCGATCGAGCGCAAGGCGCTCACCCCGCAGCAGCTCGCTTACATGCTCAACCGTGCATCCCGCCTGAACCTCTCGGCGCACCGCACGGTGAAGGTGATGAGCGACCCCCGTCTTTTGGAGTGGGTGAAGAACCTGCTTCGTGTAGAGGCTTCCGTTTCCAAGCGCTGGCTGAACCGTCGCGGCATTCCGTCCCGGCTGTTCGATCTCGCAAGGGTTCAACGGTGGCTGTCCGACCACGGCACGTGCTTGATCGAGTGGTGCTGGGCGCAAGTAACGCGCGAACTGTTTAAGGCCTTTGAGGGCATGACCATGCGAGTCATTGACGATGAATCGGTGCTCAAAGCACTGCTTGAGAAGTGGACCAAGCCGGGCAAAGTCCGGATGACAAAACCCCGCGTAGAGGCCGGTGTAGACGTGCCTGCCATCGCGATCCAGGGCAAGCCCAGCGACGCCTATGCCCGGAACCTGTTCCGCACGTTCCGGAGCATCCGGGAGTTCGGCTGGGAAGAGACGATGGAGTCGATGAGCCGCGCCAGTTTTTACCGTCACGTTGCGGATATTCAGGCGTGCGGCATCTCGAAGGCTGCCCTCCAGAAGCTCAAGTGCGACCACGGCCCGAACAACGTCGTGCCGCTGCTGCGCTTCCTCCAGATCGATTTCGCGGCCCAGCGTCCGGACTGGTATCAGCTGCCGAGGGTTGCTTGATGCGCGTCCTTTCCTGGGTTTTCTGGCAGGTCGTGATCGTTGGGCACCTTCTGGCTGCTCTTGCTGGCATCGCTTGGGGCCTCTCCAAGGCAATGCTCTGGATGCTGACATGAAGCCCGTCTATTCGCTTGGCCAGCTGGTTATTTGTAGCGCCCTGGTAACTGGTCTGCTTGGGCAACTTCTCGCCGCAATCGTCGGCATTACTTACTTCGTTCAATGGGCCACAGGCCTTTAACCAAAGGGGAAACTCCATGGAAATTAAACTCGGCCTGTGCAAAGGCATTTCGACCAAAGAAAAAGACAACGGCATCGTCGAGACGTATGTCTTGGTCGTCAGCGAGGGCCGCGACGAATACGGCCAGATCGTTGATGTAACGACGGGCATCCGTATCGGCAAGAGTCATATCGAAGCCGGTGTCGACAAGATTTATCAGAACTACGCTGGCAAACAAGTTGCTGTTCCGTTCTTCCCGAAACCGTGGAAGTCGAAGGCCGGCAACGTTGGCCTCGAACGCTGGCTGGCTGGCGACGGCAAGCCAGTCAACTTCCAAGTTGCTGCGCCTGTTCGAGCTGCCAGCTAAATGAATTTTCTCGCCTGTGACGGAAGTTGGAGCGTTGGGGTAGGGGGCGAAGTTCTCTGTTCTGGCACGCCAATTACTGTCACGGGTGAGCAAATGCGGACGGAGTTGCAAGTTGCTCCGTCTATCTCCGATGAGGAATTTATAGAACTCAAGGACGTGACCATTTCATTGTTCACTGCCGTTTTCTGTTTCCTCGTGATGAAAAAACTACTCTGAGGCTTCACTCATGAAAGTACGCAACATGGTTCAAAAGTTCGGTCGCAAAGCGGCTGTTGTCGGCGGCCTGATGGTTGCCACCACTGGCGTTGCGCTGGCTGATGCTGCTGCTGCTGCCGCCAAAGTCACCGCAGTTGAAGGGGACGTCGGCACCCTCGGTTGGGCCGCCATTGGCGTCCTGGTCGTTGCAGCTGGCTTTAAGTACATGCGCCGAGCCGTCTGACCAACAGCCTCCCGCCGACTTTTGCTCAGGCGAGCGAAGCATGAGCCGCCGAGCAAATCGGCGGTTCCCCTCTGGGAACTGTTTGTCATTTACAACGCCCGGCTAGTCCGGGCTTTTTTTTGGAGAACCATCATGGGAATGGGGCCAAATGAATATGTTCTCGCGGTTACTCTCATTGCGCTGGCTGCGTTGTTCTTTGGCAGGGTTTAGATGTTTCGTCGCACTCTTCGTTGTTGCTTTTTTTTCTCATGCTGCTAATGCGGCTGATTACCGGTGGACCGTTGTTCTAAATGGCACTGTTTGGGGCACTGGCTCTTCTCCGTCTGATGCGTGTTCTAATGCCAGTTCTTCAGGCACCCTCATGCATGCTGTAAAGCAGTCAAATGGCACCTGGGGCTGTCGCTTAGCTGATGGTCGCGGAGCTTGGGTAGTGTCCCGATCTGGCGACTCTTGTCCTTCCGGCCAGAACTACAACGCTGAAACTGGTGAGTGTGAAACGCCTCCACCGCCTTGTGAGGTTGGTGATCCCGGAATATTTGCATCCGGCGATGGCCCTGTTATTAACTCTGGCGGTCGTAACTATGTTGTTAACCCGCCTATGGGTGATTCTGTTTGCTATAACAAGTGTCGATTTACTGTTAATTCCAGTGCCAGCAGTTGTTTCACATTGCCCGGCGATAGTTCACGGGGTTTTTGCAATTACACGGGTAAGGGCAATGGTGAGGCATGTTCTGAGCCTGATGCTGCGCTGGGTAAAACTGGTGGCGCTCTCAATCCACCGACGACGCCTGATGTTCCCCCCTCCGATCCGAACGACCCTGGCTGTCCAGACGGTTATTCCTGGTCGGGTACTACCTGCGTAAAGACGCCCGCTGATGGTGGAGGTGATGGCGATGGTGGCGGTGATGGCGGCGGTGAAGACGGTGGTACTGGAGGCGGTACAGGTGGTGGCTCTGATGGTGGCGGTACCGGCGGCGGTTCTGATGGCGGTGGAACTGGTGGAGGTTCTGACGGTGGTGGTACCGGTGGCGGCGGTACTGGTGATGGTGATGGTGATGGTTCCGGTGGCGGCGGTTCTGGTGATGGCGAAGGAGAGGGCGAGGAGGGCGATAGCACTGTTGCTGGTGAGGCATGTGAAGCGGCCCTTGCCTGCACTGGCGATGCCATCCAGTGCGCCATTCTTCGCCAGGAGAAGGCGCAACGCTGCAATGCGGAGGAGGCCGGTGATTATGAGGCTCAGAAAAGCAATATCGACGGCCTGCTCCAGGGCGACAAATTCAAGCTTGATGAGCGCGAGGTAGAGGTTCCCAGCGTCATTTCTGGCGCCTCAGGTTTCCTTCCTAAGACCTGTCCGCCCCCGTCTCAAATTTCCCTCAATTCCAACGGTGGCCACACGTTCCGGCTCAGCTATGAGCCTGTCTGCGCTGTTGCTGCCGATCTTTCCTGGCTGATTGTTGCTGCTGCCGGTGTGGCTGCTGCGCTCTATATCGGCCGTTCTGTTGGAGGTGCCTGATGCACTTTTTCTACTTGGTGTTGGTGGCGATTCAGGTCCTTGGGCCGTTGGTTCGCATGGTTCTCAAGATGATCGGTATCGGCGTTGTTTCCTACGTCGGCATCAACTATGCGCTGGGCGAAATTCAGAACTACGTGCATTCCCAGCTCGGCAATGCACCTGGCCCGCTGCAGGCCATCCTGGGCATCGCCAAGTTCGACGTGGCCATCAGCATCTATCTCTCTGCTGTCACTACGCGCTTCGTTCTAGCTGGCATGGACAAGATTTCCGGCCGCAAAAAATCCCTGGGTAATACCGGCGTTCTTGAGGCGTAACCATGCTCTACATTCGTACCGGCCTGATGGGCCACGGCAAGACCTTGAACACCATCAAAGAGGTCGACACCAGCGCCTATGCGCAGGATCGGCCGGTCTATTTCCATAACGTGACGGATTTGCAGCCCGACAAGCTGCAAGCGAAGTGGTATCAGTTCGACGATCCTCACCTGTGGTTCGATCTGCCCGATAACGCCATCATCGTTGTCGATGAAGCCCAGGGTTGGTTCGGGGTTCGCGATCCTCGCAAAGAGGTGCCGCGCTACGCCTCTGAATTCGAGATCATGAGGAAGAAGGGCCATGAGGTGCACTTGATCACTCAAGATCCTCGATTCATCGACGTGCACGTTCGCCGGCTGTGCAACAAGCACATCCACTACTGGCGTATTTTCGGTTCGTCCAAGCTGTCTCGGTATGAGATGGAACGCTGCGTCAACGATGTTGAAAAGCTCGCCAGCAACAAGGAAGCCACGCGCACGTTTCCCACCCTTGATCGGCGTTATTTCGGGGTCTACACCAGCGCCAAGGCCGGCCACCATTTCAAGTTCAAACCGTCGAAAAAGGCCATGATGTTTGGCGCTGCCGCCTTGGTTGCCGTGGTGCTGTGCTGGCGTGCCTATGATCGAATTTGGGCGCCAAAGCCTGTTGAGGCGACTGCTGACGCTCCCGCGAAATCGCTTCAGCAGAGCGTTACCGATGCAGCCAAATCGTTCATGCCCAGCGTTGTTCCTGATGCCACCAAGCCCACGACCAGGGCTGATTACATCGCCCAGAGCAAGCCGCGAATTGCTGGCGTGCCGTCGACTGCGCCGATCTATGACGACCTCACCAAGCCCAAGGCCGCGCCGAAGCTCTATTGCGTCACCAGCTCCGATTCGCGCCTTGTTGAGCGCCAGGGCTCGGCTATGTCCGTTGGCTACATTGAGGGGCGTGTTTCGGTCTGTCAGTGCTACACGCAACAGGGCACGCGGGTCGCCTCTGAATTCGAGTTCTGCGCAGCTGTCGCTTCCGGTGGCTACTTCGATGCGTCTGTTCCTGATCGCAACACTGCGCAGGTTGGCGGTGGTGGTTTCCGGCAGCAGCAGGAGCCGGCGTCTGTTGGCGGCTCAGCGCAGTTCCAGGCGGTTTCTAGTCAGCCTGTGGTGTCTCAGGCTCGCGTGTCTGTCGTGCCGTATGAGAAAGCGAAGTTCCTGTGGTGATTGAACGGGTTCTGTTGATTTTCGTTCTGCTGGTGGTCGTTGCGTGCGTGGCCACCTTTTTCTCAATCGATTACGTCATGCGCTGACGTTGCCCATAATGTATATTATGTTAAATTACGCATTACAGGAGGTTGGTAAGAACGACTCCACCGCGCTGCTATGGAATGTGTCGATCCAGCAAATGAAAACTCGGCAACGACAGATGCCAGCGAATGGCCGCCAGACGTATCGCCAACACCACTCCCATCGCTATCCCGGTATCCAGCCAGTGCGGCATCTCCATCGCGCGCAAGCCAAGAAACGTCAGCGATCCAACGATGCATGCGGTTGCGTAGATCTCCTTCTGGAAAATCAGCGGAATCTCATTGCATAACACGTCGCGCATCACGCCGCCCGCAACGCCGGTCATCACACCCATGATCACCGCCGTGCTAGCGGACGTTTCATGAGCCAACGCCACCTCGGTGCCGATGACTGTGAACACCGCGAGGCCAAAGGCGTCGGCGATGAGCAAACCGTTCTCGTGGATCGGACGAGTCAGCTGGACCCACACCACCGTACAAATGGCCGCCAGCGACGCGACCAGTATGTAGGTGTCGTCGCGCACCCAGCTGACCGGATGGTTGCCCAGGATCATGTCCCGCAACGTACCGCCGCCCACTGCCGTGATGATGGCGATCACCAGGACACCGAACAGGTCCATGGACTTTCGTCCGGCCATCAGCGCTCCCGTGATGGCGAATACGGCTACGCCGAACAGGTCCGACAGATAGAAGAATGACGGCATGGTCCGGGCTCAGGTTCTCACCGGCGTGCGCATGGTGACGAACTCTTCCGCCGCGGTTGGGTGAATGCCGATGGTTTCGTCGAAATGCTGTTTGGTCGCGCCCGCTTTCAGAGCCACTGCCAGCCCCTGGACGATCTCCCCCGCTTCCGGCCCTATCATGTGGCAACCCAGAACGCGGTGGGTTTCCGCATCCACTACCAGCTTCATCAACGTGCGTTCCTGGCTGTCGGTGAGGCTCAACTTCATGGGGCGGAACCGCGCCTCGTAAATACGGACATCGTGCGTCTTGCGCGCGTCTTCTTCCGTCATGCCGACAGTACCGATGTTCGGCAGGCTGAAGACCGCGGTAGGAATCTGCGAGTAATCCACGGGGCGATACTCTTCCGGCCGAAACAGGCGCCGCGCCACCGCCATGCCTTCAGCGATCGCCACCGGCGTGAGCTGCACGCGACCGATTACATCACCAATGGCGAGAATCGAAGGCTCGCTGGTGCGGTATTCCTCGTTGACCTTTATGAAGCCCTTTTCATCCAGCTCGACCGCCGTGTTCTCGAGCCCCAGGTCATCCAGCATTGGCCGCCGTCCGGTGGCATAGAAAACGCAATCGGTTTCGAGGGTACGGCCATCCCTGAGTGTCGCCAGCAGGCTGCCATCGGCCTGTTTGTCGATGCGGGCGATGTCGGTGTTGAACTGCAGGTCCAGGCCCTTCTTCAGCATCTCATCGCGCAGATGCTGACGGAGCGAGCCGTCAAAGCCGCGCAGGAACAGATCACCTCTATAAAGCAGCGATGTCTTGCATCCGAGACCGTTGAAGATCGACGCGAACTCCACCGCGATGTATCCACCACCGACCACCAGCATGCGCTTGGGCAACTCGGGAAGATAAAACGCTTCGTTCGAACTGATCGCAAGCTCACGCCCAGGCACATCGGGAATGACCGGCCAGCCGCCCGTGGCGATCAGGATGGTTTCGGCGGTGTAACGTCTCCCATCGAGATCGACGGTATGCGCATCGACAAGGCGCGCGTGCCCCTCGAAGAGCGTGGCCCCTGAATCATCCAGCAGCTTTTGGTAGATGTTGTTCAAGCGAAGGATTTCACGATCCTTGTTGGCGATGAGCTTATTCCAGTCGAAGTCCGTTTCACCGTGCGACCAGCCGAAGCCGCTCGCCTGGTGAAACTCCTCTTCGAAGTGAGCACTGTAGGCCAGCAGCTTTTTCGGTACGCAGCCGACGTTCACGCAAGTTCCGCCCAGGTATCGACTCTCGGCGATCGCGACGCGCGCACCAAACCCCGCAGCGAAACGCGCCGCGCGAACGCCGCCGGATCCGGCACCGATGACAAAGAAGTCGAAGTCGTAGGCCATGTGATTCTCCTCGTAATGCGCGAAGCATAACCTAGCGCGTGCCTTCGGGCGGCAAAGGTCCACCACCGCCCTCTCCTGCTGCTCACACACTATCGCCGCAAGCATGCCGATCAGCGTCCATGAAAAAGCCGCCCGGAGGCGGCTTTTCTAACGCAGCGTAAGAGCGTGTCAGTACGCCATACCGGTTTTGTAGAGGTTCTCGAAGCAGAAGTTGGTGGCGTCGATGTAACCCTCGGCACTACCACAGTCGAAGCGCTTGCCTTTGAACTTGTACGCCAGCACGCAACCGTCCTGAGCCTGCTTGAGAAGCGCGTCGGTGATCTGGATCTCGCCGCCCTTGCCCGGCTCGGTATCTTCGATGAGCTTGAAGATGTCCGGCGTCAGGATGTAGCGACCGATGATGGCCAGGTTGGAAGGCGCGTCTTCTGGCTTGGGCTTCTCGACCATGTTGTTGACGCGGTAGATGTCGTCACGGATCAGCTCGCCGGCGATCACGCCATACTTGGACGTTTCTTCCGGAGGCACTTCCTGGATCGCGATGATCGAGCAGCGGAACTGGTTGTACAGCTTGACCATCTGCTTCAGAACGCCATCGCCCTCGAGGTTGAAGCAGAGGTCGTCGGCCAGAACCACGGCGAAAGGTTCGTCGCCAATCAGCGGGCGGCCGCAGAGGATGGCGTGACCGAGGCCCTTCATCTCGACCTGCCGGGTGTAGGAGAAATTGCACTCATCGATCAGGCGACGGATACCGACCAGGTATTTTTCCTTGTCGGTGTTGCGAATCTGGTGTTCCAGCTCGTAGCTGATGTCGAAGTGGTCTTCCAGCGAACGCTTGCCGCGCCCCGTCACAATTGCAATTTGTGTAAGCCCTGCATCCAGCGCTTCCTCAACGCCGTACTGGATCAAAGGCTTGTTCACCACCGGCAGCATTTCCTTGGGCATGGCCTTGGTAGCGGGGAGAAAACGGGTTCCATAACCAGCAGCGGGAAACAGGCATTTCTTGATCATGAGAGTCCTTTAAGGGCATTACGAAAAAGTGCGGAGACCAGTCTATCAGGCCGTTCCGGGCTTACAACGGCTGACTGGATTTTCCATGTCTTCCATCATTCGCCTCATCCTGAGGCCGTCCGTGAGTGTCTGCCATCTTTCCTGCAACCAAACTTGCTAGGCTTCCATGACGCCCGTATTACGCATGGTGATAGGTGGGCAAACCTGCCTCGCGCAGACGCCGTAGCGACTCGACCGGCGGAACCTCACCAAACTGCAGCGCCATGTCCCTGCGCATCGTACTGATCAGACACTCGATGCGAGCATGGGTCGTAATCTGAGCGGCACTGACGACACGCTTGATCTCGGAACCATCCTCGCCCCTCAGCGCAAGGAGGTAACCGCCGTCAGGACGAGCTGTAGCGGATGTTTGGTAACCAGGAAATGAAGCGGCGATTGTTTCCAGAGCTTGATGCATGGGACGTCCTTGAGGCGATTATTTTATCGCCCGTTAGGGAGCAGCCTTCATGCCAACCAGCCAGCAAGAACAAATTCAAAAAAAACAATGAGTTAGCGATACCCAGGATAGGCGAACTCGTGCAAATTGCATGACCCTGCGCTTTAAGACTTGCAAATTGCAGGATGGTTCGAAGGAGCAGCGTATGCGTTAAAGCATCGTCCCGCTTTCCGACCGGGAAAAAGCACCCAAGTTCGAAAGCTCGCCCGTTATTCAAAAGAAAAATGCCCGCCTCTTTCGAGGCGGGCATCTGCCGCTGCTTCAACGTTCAATCGGAGATCAGAAGCGTTCGATCTTTGCCTCGGCTTCCAGCTTCTTGCGATACGCGGCGAAATCCTGCTGTCCGCTGCGCGACGCGAGGAATCGGCTATAGGACGCCTTCTCTTCGCTCGAAAGCTCCTGCTCCGGCTCGCTCACCCCGCTGAGTTTTACCAGCACGTAACTACCGCTCGACAGAACCACACCGGTGTAAGCGGGTTTGCCGGTGCCAGCGGCCGGCTTCGGCATACGGAAGACCGCCTGGAGCACCGCTGCGTCGACGCCTTCCTGGTTTCGTGTAGCGGCTTCTACGGGCTGCCAGGTACCGGCTGCGCCAGCCTGCTGCACTGAGGTCTTACCTTCACGCAGACTGGCGAGCATCTCTTCGCCCTTGGTTTTCGCCGCCTCGGTAGCGCGCTCCTTCAACAACTGCTCACGAATGGAAGACGAAACCTGCTCCATCGCGAGCTGCTCGGGCATCCGGTGTTCTTTCACGCGGATCACCACACTGGTTTCGGGATCGAGTTCGATCACGCCGCTGTTCGCACCGTCTTCCAGAACCTCTGGGCTAAACGCCGCCTGCAGCACTTGCCGATTGGCCGCCAGACCTTCGCCTCCCTCGCGCCCGAACGGGGCGCTGGTCTGTACTTTCAAGCCGAGTTCCTGCGCAGGCTGGGCGAGATCCGACGCTTCGAACGACGCGTCCTCAAGCTGCTTGCTCACATCGACAAAACGCTGCTCGACTTCCTGGGATTTCAGATCATGCTCCAGCTTGCTCTTGAGGCTGGCGAAGCTGGGGACTTCGGGAGCCTGGACGTCGAGAAGCTTGATCAGATGCCATCCGAAGTCCGTGCGAACCGGTTCGGAAACCTGGCCTTTCTTGAGCGAATACAGCGCTTTCTCGAATGCAGGGTTGTAGACACCTGGACCTGCGAACCCGAGATTGCCGCCAGCAGCGGCTGAGCCTGGGTCTTCGGAAAACTGCTTGGCCTGCGCTGCGAAGTCGGCGCCCGCGTCAATGCGAGCCTTGATTTCGTCGATCTTGGCTTTTGCCTGCGCCTCGGTCTGCTTGTCATTTACCTCGATGAGGATGTGGCCAGCCTCGCGCTGCTCGGCCAGGCTACCGATTTCCTTCTGGTAGAGCGCTTGCAGATCCTCCTCCTTGACTTGTGCCTGAGCGAAGAATGCCTCCTTCTTCAACTCCACGTACTCGAGAACGACCTGCTCGGGACTCATGAACTGAGCGGCATGCGCGCCGTAGTAAGCCTTCACATCGTCCTGGCTGACAGTTACACCGCTACCGTCCGCCGGCAGGGTCAGCGTCGCGAAATCCCGTGTCTGCTTCTCGAGGCGAGCGAATGCGTTCACCTCGGGATCAGTGACGAAACCGCTACCGGCAATGCCTGCACGCAGTTGCCCGATGAGCATCTCTTGCTCGAGCATCTGACGGAACTGCAGACGGCTGTAGCCCATTTGCCGAATGACCTGGTCGAAGCGCTCGCTACTGAACTGGCCTTCGCTCTGGAATTCGGGGGTACGCAGGATCAACTGGTCGATTGCCGGCTGTGAAAAGGCAAAACCTGCATCCTTGGCGCCCTGCAGCACCAATTTCCGCTCGATCAAGGACTTGAGAGCAGAATCTCTTAGAAGTTTGTCATCGAGCTGGGAAGCATCGAAATCCTTGCCCAATTGCTGAAGCAATTGGCGGCGCTGCATTTCTACGGCTTGATTCAATTCCGCAATGGCGATCTCATCACCATTGACTTTGGCAGCGTCCTGCTTGTGATCGGTCGCTCTGAAAATGGCATCGAAACCTGTCAATGCCATGAGCAGGATGATGGCGCCGATGATGGTCTTGGCAATCCAGCCTTGTGAATTGTCCCTGATGTTCTGCAGCATGCGTCCCCCAGACAGCCATAACAAAAACGGCCGCGCAGCGTGGGTAGAATCCGGATAGAAGAAAGGCGCATCCGAGGATGCGCCTTCTCGTAAATGGCGGAGCGGACGGGACTCGAACCCGCGACCCCCGGCGTGACAGGCCGGTATTCTAACCGACTGAACTACCGCTCCGCAGCCGGATCAGGCCAATGCCGATCCGAAGGGCAAAGCCCGAAGACGCTTAGTTGACGGCGTCTTTCAGAGCTTTACCTGCTTTGAAGCCAGGGATCTTGGCCGCGTCGATTTTGATCGGGTTGCCAGTCTGCGGGTTACGGCCAGTGCGAGCGGCGCGCTCTTTCACTGCGAAGGTACCAAAGCCTACCAGTACCACGGAGTCACCAGCCTTCAGAGCGCCAGTGACGGATTCGATAACCGCGTCAAGCGCACGGCCAGCGACAGCTTTCGGGATATCAGCAGATGCGGCGATGGCATCGATCAGTTCCGACTTGTTCACTTAAGTCCCCTTATTTCTATTGAGTATGTTTTCTGTAATTAGGTGTTTGCGAAGCGGATGCTGAAGGGCCTGCCGACACAAGAGCCGCTTTATATCAAGGGCCAGAAAATAGTGTCAAGGACGCGTCCAGCTAGTGAGTACTGATTCTCTCCTGGGGATCAGCCTCCCGCTTGTCATCCTTCGCTACCAGCTCGGGAGCCGCATCGGGCAAGGGCTCCGGCGCGTATTGCAGCGCAATTTGCAGGACCTCGTCAATCCATTTGACCGGTTTAATCTGCAGGTCTCGCTTAATGTTCTCCGGAATTTCCTTCAGATCGCGAACGTTCTCTTCGGGGATGATGACGGTCTTGATTCCACCGCGATGAGCGGCGAGCAGTTTTTCCTTGAGCCCGCCGATTGCGAGCACTTGTCCTCGGAGGGTGATTTCACCCGTCATGGCAACATCCGCCCTGACCGGGATCTGCGTCAGCGCGGAAACCAGCGCCGTACACATGCCGACACCGGCACTCGGACCATCCTTCGGCGTCGCACCTTCGGGCATGTGGATGTGCACATCGCGCTTTTCATGGAAGTCGGGCGCGATACCAAGGCTTTTCGCGCGGCTGCGAACGACCGTCAGGGCGGCGGTGATCGACTCCAACATGACGTCACCCAGCGAGCCCGTCTTGATGAGCTGACCTTTGCCGGGAACAACGGCGGATTCGATGGTCAGCAACTCCCCGCCCACCTGCGTCCAAGCCAACCCGGTCACCTGACCGATCTGATCCTGCTGCTCGGCCAGGCCGTAGCGGAACTTGCGGACGCCCAGGAAATGCTCAAGAGATTCCGCGTCGATCGCGACCTTGACGCGCTTCTCCGTCGCGTGCTCCTTGACCACCTTCCGGCAAACCTTGGCAATCTGCCGCTCCAAGCTACGCACCCCCGCTTCGCGCGTGTAATAACGAATGATGTCGCGCAGGGCGGCCTCATCGAATTCCACCTCGGTCTTCTTCAAGCCATTTGCCTGAACCTGCTTCGGCGCGAGGTACTTCTGAGCGATGTTGATCTTCTCATCTTCGGTGTAACCCGGCAGACGAATTACTTCCATGCGGTCCAGCAACGGCGCGGGGATGTTCATCGAGTTGGCGGTACACAGGAACATCACATCAGAAAGGTCGTAGTCGACTTCCAGATAATGGTCGTTGAAGTTGTGGTTCTGCTCGGGATCCAGCACCTCAAGCAATGCTGAAGCGGGGTCGCCGCGCATATCGCTGCCCATCTTGTCGATCTCATCGAGCAGGAACAGCGGGTTGCGGACACCCACTTTGGTCATTTTCTGAATCAGGCGCCCTGGCATCGATCCGATATAGGTACGCCGGTGACCGCGAATCTCTGCTTCGTCGCGTACGCCGCCAAGCGCCATTCGAACGAACTTGCGGTTGGTCGCGCGGGCGATGGACTCGGCCAAGGACGTCTTGCCGACGCCCGGAGGTCCTACCAGGCAAAGCACGGGGCCTTTGAGTTTCTTCACGCGCTTCTGTACCGCGAGGTACTCGAGGATGCGCTCTTTCACTTCATCGAGGCCGTAATGATCGGCGTCGAGGATATCCTCGGCTTTGCCTAGATCGAGGCGAACCTTGCTCTCAGCTTTCCACGGCACGTTGACCAGCCAGTCGATGTACGAGCGCACCACCGTCGCCTCGGCGGACATGGGCGACATTTGCTTGAGCTTGTTCAGCTCTGCCTGGGCCTTGGCCAACGCGTCCTTCGGCAACCCGGCAGCGTCGATACGCTTTTTCAGGTCGTCGACTTCGTTATGACCTTCATCGATATCGCCGAGCTCCTTCTGAATGGCCTTCATCTGCTCATTCAGGTAGTACTCGCGCTGGCTGCGCTCCATCTGCTTCTTCACACGCCCGCGAATACGCTTTTCGACCTGCAGCAGATCGATTTCTGCATCCAGCAAGGCCAAGACATGCTCGATCCGCGGAGCGAGATCGGTGATTTCGAGGATTTCCTGCTTCTGTTCGATTTTCAACGCCATATGCGCGGCCATGGTGTCGACCAGGCGGCTCGGCTCATCGATGCTGTTGAGCGATGAAAGTACTTCTGCAGGCACTTTCTTGCCCAATTGAACGTATTGCTCGAACTGACTCAGCAAACTGCGGGTGAACACTTCCGCTTCACGATCAGGCGCTTCCTGCTCTTCGATCAGCGCCACGTCGGCACGATAGTGGTCATCTACTTCATGGAATCGTTCGATTACGCCGCGCTGCTCGCCCTCGACCAAGACCTTGACGGTGCCGTCCGGCAGTTTCAGCAGCTGCAAGACCGTAGCAACTGTCCCGACGCGGTACAGAGCGTCTTCGCGAGGGTCATCGTCGGCCGGGTTCTTTTGTGCCAACAGGAGTATCTGCTTGTCCCCCGTCATCGCCGATTCCAGGGCCTCGATGGATTTATCGCGCCCTACGAACAGCGGAATCACCATGTGCGGATAAACCACGACATCGCGCAGCGGCAGGAGTGGCAAATCGATGGTTTTCTTCATGATTTTCGCTCTACGGCGGCCATGCGGCCATAAAATGAGTAGCCCTTGAAACTTAAGATGGGGCTAGGGGCATGAAAAAACAAGCCAGCAGAAAAAAGCAAAGGGGCCATCGGCCCCTTCGTTCGTTACGCCTCAGGCGCCGCCTTGGCTGGCGGCTCGCTGCTTTCATAAATGAGCAACGGCTTGGAGGTACCCTCGATGACGCTTTCGTCGATGACCACCTTGCTGACATCGCTCTGGGACGGAATCTCGTACATGGTATCGAGCAACACGCCCTCAAGGATGGAACGCAATCCACGAGCGCCGGTTTTGCGCTCGAGCGCGCGGTGAGCAACGGCCTTGAGCGCGTCCTGACGGAACTCGAGGTCCACGCCTTCCATTTCAAACAGCTTGCCGTATTGCTTCGTCAGAGCGTTCTTGGGTTCGGTAAGAATCTGAACCAGCGCGGCCTCATCCAGCTCATCGAGCGTCGCGATAACCGGCAGACGACCCACGAACTCAGGAATCAAGCCGAACTTAACCAGATCATCGGGCTCGACGCCACGCAGCGCTTCGCCGACCTGCTTGCCCAGCTCCTTGCTGCGAACTTCGGCATTGAAGCCGATGCCTCCTCGGGTTGAACGGTTGTGGATGACCTTCTCCAGACCAGAGAATGCTCCACCGCAGATGAACAGGATGTTACGCGTATCGACCTGTAGAAACTCCTGCTGCGGATGCTTGCGGCCACCCTGAGGAGGTACGGAAGCCACGGTTCCTTCGATCAGCTTAAGGAGCGCCTGCTGCACACCCTCGCCCGACACGTCCCGGGTAATCGACGGGTTATCAGACTTGCGGGAAATCTTGTCGATTTCATCGATGTAGACGATACCCATCTGAGCCTTTTCGACATCGTAATCGCATTTCTGCAGCAGCTTCTGAATGATGTTCTCTACGTCCTCGCCAACGTAGCCGGCCTCTGTGAGGGTCGTAGCATCAGCGATGGTGAATGGCACATTGAGCAAACGAGCGAGCGTTTCGGCGAGGAGGGTTTTACCCGAGCCGGTAGGCCCGATGAGCAGGATATTGCTCTTACCGAGTTCGACATCGTCTTTCTTTTCACGCTGATTCAAGCGCTTGTAATGGTTGTAAACCGCTACGGCGAGAACCTTCTTGGCGCGTTCCTGGCCGATCACGTACTGATCCAGGATTCCGCTGATTTCCTTGGGTGCCGGCAGCTTGTGCGAACTACTTTCAGCCTGTGCTTCCTGCACCTCCTCGCGGATGATGTCGTTGCACAGGTCGACGCACTCGTCGCAGATAAACACGGAGGGGCCGGCAATAAGTTTGCGCACTTCGTGCTGGCTTTTGCCGCAGAAGGAGCAATAAAGCAGTTTGCCGTTGTCCTCGCCATTGCGGGTGTCAGTCATTCGATCAATCCAATCCGGGTAGGCTTGAAACACAAGATGAAGGCAATTGCGGGCATTTTCAAGCCCGCGAACGGCCGGACATTGCCCGGCCGTATCGGACGGCGCCGTTTAGCTCGCCATCTGGCGCTGGACGAGAACCTGATCCACCAGACCGTATTCGGCGGCACGCTCAGCGTTCATGAAGTTGTCGCGGTTGGTGTCACGCTCGATCGTTTCGATGTCCTGGCCGGTGTGAAACGCCAGCAATTCATTCAGGCGCGCACGAATCGAGAGGATTTCCTTGGCATGGATGTCGATGTCCGACGCCTGCCCCTGAAAACCGCCAAGCGGCTGGTGAATCATCATCCGCGAGTTCGGCAGGCAGGAGCGTTTGCCCTTGGCGCCGCCTGCGAGCAGAAACGCACCCATGCTGCAGGCCTGGCCGATGCAGATGGTGGAGACGTCGGGCTTGATGAACTGCATGGTGTCGTAGATCGACATACCGGCAGTGACCGAGCCGCCCGGCGAGTTGATGTACAGGTGGATATCCTTGTCCGGGTTCTCCGCTTCGAGGAACAGAAGCTGAGCAGCTACTAGGTTGGCCATGTAGTCTTCCACAGGCCCTACCAGGAAGATGATGCGTTCCTTGAGGAGGCGAGAGTAGATGTCATAGGCGCGCTCGCCGCGAGCGGACTGTTCGACGACCATCGGCACCAGGCCGCCGGCTGCTTGGATTTCAGGCATTTGCATGAATGGATTACGGGACATGTCCTGCGATCGCTCCTAATGGGTCAGATCCAAAAACGCATAAGCCAGCTCGACGGCTGGCTTATGGTGTACTCGAACGAAAGAGAGAATCAGGCGGCCTGCGGTGCTTCCGCCGGCTTGACAGCTTCTTCGTAGGAGACCTGCTTGTCGGTCACCTTGGCCTTCTGCAGGACAGTATCTACAACTTGTTCTTCCAGCACAACCGAGCGGACTTCACCCAGTTGCTGGTCGTTCTTGTAGTACCAGGAGACGACCTGCTCCGGCTCCTGATAGGCGGATGCCATCTCCTGGATCATCTCGCGAACACGTGCTTCGTCCGGCTTTAGCTCGAACTGCTTGACCACTTCGGCAACAACCAGGCCCAACAGGACGCGACGTTTGGCTTGCTCTTCGAAGAGCTCAGCCGGCAGCTGATCGGCCTTGATGTTGCTGCCGAACTGCTGCACGGCCTGCGCACGCAGACGATCGATTTCGTTGCTGATCAGCGCTTTCGGCACTTCGACCGGATTGCTGGCGAGCAGCGCTTCCATGACCTGATTCTTGACCTTGGACTTGATCGCCTGACGCAGCTCACGCTCCATGTTCTTGCGAACTTCGGTACGGAAGCCTTCCAGACCGCCTTCCTTGATGCCGAACAGGGCGAAGAAGGCATCGTTCAGCTCAGGCAGCTTCGGCGCAGCGACGCTGTTTACGGTTACGGTGAACTCGGCGGTTTTACCGGCGAGATCGAGGTTCTGGTAATCCGCCGGGAAGGTCGGGGTGATGACGCGTTCTTCACCGGCCTTGACGCCAACCAGAGCGTCTTCGAAACCCGGGATCATACGGCCGGAGCCGAGAACCAGCGCGGTGCCCTTTGCCGAGCCGCCAGCGAAGGCTTCGCCGTCCAGCTTGCCAACAAAGTCGATGTTCAGCTGATCGCCATTTTCGGCGGCGCGGTCGACGTTCTCGAAGCTGGTGTTCTGCTTACGCAGGATGTCCAGCATGTTGTCGACATCGCTGTCCGCCACGTCGGCCTGCAGGCGCTCGATTTCGACGTTGTCGAAGCTGGCGACCTGGAACTCCGGGAAGATTTCGAAGGTGGCGACGTACTCGAGATCCTTGCCCTTCTCGAACACTTTAGGCTCGACGGCCGGCGCACCGGCAGGGTTCAGCTTCTGCTCGACGATCGCCTCATAGAAAGTCGACTGGATCAGGTCGCCCAGCGCTTCCTGCCGTGCAGCCGATTCATAGCGCTGACGGATGACGCTCATCGGCACCTTGCCGGGACGGAAGCCGGCGACCTTGGCACGACTGGCAGTCTGCTGCAGACGCTTGTTGACTTCGGTCTCGATGCGCTCGGCAGGCACGCCAATGGTCATGCGGCGCTCCAGAGCGGAGGTGCTTTCAACAGAAACTTGCATGGATATTCCTCGTTGCACAGACATGGCCGGGCATTCCGACCCCAGAATCAAGGGCATGCATTCTAGTGGCTCGAAGGGCAGAAGTCACCCGTCCGCATTTCACGACACATCTATTAGGAACTGCCGCAGCGAATTTTTCGCTGCGATGCGGCGCAGTCACCACAGCGGCGCGGCGACGGCATATCATTGGGCCAGCTCAGCGCTTCGCCACCTCTCGCTCCTGACGGAACATCACAATGCCAAACCACACCTCCCAGCATTGCTTTCTCCAAGACGGCGGGCAAATGGGCGACGAGGTACGTGCGCACGATTGGGCCGCTACGCCGCTGGGGCCGATCAGCGAGTGGCCCGCCGCGCTGCGGGTAACCGTGCAAACGGTGCTGAACTCCAAGTTCCCCAAGTGCCTTCTCTGGGGCAAGTCCCTCACGGCTATCTACAACGACGCGTTCCGCCCGATCCTGGGTGACAAGCCGCAACCCCTGGGTCGCTCATTTGCCGAGATATGGAGCGAAGCCTGGGACACGCTAGGCCCGATCATAGAACGCGCGCTCTGCGGCGAAGCGACCTACATCGAGGACTACCCGACGCCAATCCACCGGCACGGCTACCTCGAACACGCCTACTTCACCTTCTGCTACAGCCCCGTACAGGACGAACACGGCGCCATCGTCGGCGTTATCGATACCGTGGTGGAAACCACCCAGCGCTTCGTCGTCGAGCGCGATCTGCACTCCCTGGCCGCATCGCTGGAAAGCGAGATCGCCTTGCGCACCGCCGATCGTAACCGTCTCTGGCAGCTGTCCACGGACCTGATCCTGGTGGCGCGCCTCGACGGCATCATCGCCTCGATTAACCCCGCCTGGAGCAGCCTTCTCGGCTGGGAGGAGAAACAGCTGGTAGGCAATTACCTGCTCGACCTGGTGCACGGGGACGATCTGGGCGACTGGAAGAACGCGGTGGCAGCGCTGCGCGAGGGCACGCCGATGAAACGGTTCGAGAGCCGCCTGCGCCATCGTGATGGCAGCTATCGCTGGATCAACTGGACGGCCGTTCCAGGCGACGGGCTTATCAATGCGGTCGGCCGCGACTTCACTGCGGAAAAGCTACAGGCGCAGGCGCTCCAGCACACCGAGGAACTGCTCCGCCATAGCCAGAAGATGGAAGCCGTCGGGCAACTCACGGGTGGGCTGGCGCATGACTTCAACAACCTGCTCGGCGGGATCGCCGGGAGCCTGGAGATGCTCGAAACCCGTGTCCAGCAGGGCCGTATCGACGAACTCGGACGCTACATAGCCGCTGGAAAGAACGCCACCCAGCGTGCCGCCGCCCTCACCCATCGCCTGCTGGCGTTTTCCCGGCGACAGACGCTGGACCCCAGGCCGACCGACATCAACGGACTGGTCAGCGGAATGGAAGAGCTGATCCGGCGCACCATGGGGCCGAAAATCCAGGTCGAAGTAGTCAGCAACGAGACGCTCTGGACCGCATTCGCCGACACCAATCAGCTCGAAAACTCGCTGCTCAACTTCTGCATCAACGCGCGCGACGCGATGCCGGATGGCGGCACGCTGACCATCGAGACGAACAACCATTCCTTGGACCTCGGCGAGGCGGGCGAGCGCGGCCTGGCTCCAGGCGAGTACGTGTCGCTTTGCGTGATCGACACCGGCAGCGGGATGGCGGCGGAGGTTATCGAACGCGCCTTCGATCCGTTCTTCACGACCAAGCCGACCGGCCAGGGAACCGGCCTCGGGCTTTCGATGGTTTATGGCTTCGCCCGTCAATCCGGTGGACAGGTGAGGATCGTTTCGGAACCCGGCCAAGGCACCACCCTGTGCCTTTATCTCCCGCGCCACCATGGCCAACCGGAAAAGATCGAAGAGCCAGCCTACGCCAGGCCCACCCAGGCCCGGCAAAGCGAAGCCATCCTGGTGATCGACGATGAGCCGATCCTGCGGATGCTGATCGTCGAGATTCTGCAGGAACAGGGTTACTGCGTACTGGAAGCTGAAGACGGGCCATCCGGGCTGGCGGTGATCCAGAGCGGAGCGCCCATCGATCTGCTCATCACCGATGTAGGGCTTCCCGGCGGCCTTAATGGCCGGCAGGTAGCCGATGCCGCACGCCAGCAACGCCCCGATCTCAAGGTCCTGTTTATCACCGGCTACGCCGAAAATGCCGTCATTGTGAGCGGACAACTGGACCCGGGCATGCAAGTGCTGACCAAGCCGTTCGCCATGGACGCCTTCGTCGAGCGGATCAGCCACTTCCTCAAAGAGCCCTCCCACTAAGCCCCCTTAAGTTGGCGCCCTCGGCTGCGCCTCGATTCAAGCGCTTTTTCGCCTCGCCGACCTGTGTATGATTGGCCCAGGGTGTTACCGCGCGCTCCGCGCGGTGCAGGTCAATCAGCGCTGGTCGGGCCGCCACGCGGAGAGCACTCGCCCGTGAAACCCCACTCTTCCCCCTCGCCCCTCCCCCGCGCGCAACTTCTCGCCGAACGCGCCTTTTCCGCTATCGAGCGATTCATGCATGTCGAAGCCGTCAGCGGAATCGTGCTTCTCACGGCAGCCGCGGTGGCGCTGATCTGGGCGAACAGCTCCGCTTCGGACAGCTACCACGCCCTTTGGCACACCCCGGTGTCGATCAGCGTGGGCAGCTACTCGATCTCGCAGTCGCTGCACTTCTGGATCAACGATGGCCTCATGACGGTGTTCTTCCTGGTGGTCGGGGTAGAGATCCGCCGTGAGATACATGAAGGTGCGCTCGCCAACCTCCGCTTGGCATCGCTACCCATCGCGGCAGCACTCGGCGGCGTGACCGTCCCGGCGGTCATCTATGCACTCTTCAACTCCGACCCCGTGCACGTGAAAGGCTGGGCGGTGCCCACCGCCACCGACATCGCCTTCGCCATGGGGGTGTTGGCATTGCTGGGCCGAGCGATCCCCAGCAACATTCGCGTACTGCTGCTCGCACTGGCAATCATCGACGATATCGTGGCGGTGCTGATCATCGCCGCCTTTTATGGCGCCGGACTCGATTATACCGGCCTGCTGATCGCCGCGGTCGGTGTGCTGATGGTCCTGGCCCTTCAGCGAATGGGCATCAGCAATGCCTTCGCCTACGTCGTTCCCGGCGTCGTGCTGTGGACCGGGCTGCTGCAGACCGGCGCCCATCCCACGCTGGCAGGCGTCGTCCTGGGCCTGATGACGCCGGTGTTGCCGCGCCGCGGCCGGGAGCGCCCGATCGACTCCGTGGTGGAGGTTGTCGGTGATCTGCGCAAACACGCGGAGGCCGCCAAGCCTCAGTCCGAGGTCCTGGCACCCCGACTCAAGCACCTCAAGCGCGCGCAGCGGGAGCTGATGCCTCCGGTTTCGCGCGTACAGAATGCCCTGCACCCCTGGGTCGCGTTCGGCGTGATGCCGCTGTTCGCACTGGCGAACGCCGGCGTGACGCTGGGCGGCGTCAACCTTGACATCGATGGCTCGCAAACGGTCCTGCTCGGCGTTTTTCTCGCCCTGGTGGTGGGCAAGCCGATCGGTGTGATCGCCGCCAGCGTATTGGTCGTCCGCCTGGGGTGGTGCCGCCTTCCACCGCACGTCACCTGGCCAGGCGTGTGTGTCGTCGGTTTGCTCGCAGGGATTGGCTTCACTATGTCAATCTTCATCGCCAACCTGGCGTTCGATAATGAAAACCTGCTGAACGCGGCCAAACTCGGCGTGTTACTCGCCTCGGTGGTCGCCGCCGTGATCGGCCTCAGTTGGGGACTCCTCTACGCCAGACGCAACAGAGTGGCTGCAAACCCCGAACACGCGAAAGGAGCGTAGGAATGAATGCACTGGATTGGGTGAAGTGGATTTTTCGTAAACGAAAACTGGCGCGCACTGTGAAAGGGTTTTCCGCCAGCATCAGCTCCTTCGCTACCAGCGATGTCGTGTTCGGCGAATACATCAGCCTGTGGGGCGGCTCGACCGTTTACGACGCCACCATCGGGCGCTACACCTATCTGGCGGGCTGCAAGGCCGTGAACATTGATATCGGCTCCTTCTGCAGCATTGGCCCCGGCACGCGGCTGGGCGGCCTGGGCTCGCACCCGGTCGACATGCTGAGCACCCATCCGGTGTTCTATTCGACCCTCAAGCAATGCGGCGTGAGTTTTTCCGACAAGGATTACTTCGAGGAACTCAAGCGGACCTATGTCGGCCATGACGTGTGGATCGGTGCCAACGTCGTGGTCTTCGACGGCGTCAAGATTGGCAATGGCGCCATCATTGCCGCTGGCGCGGTAGTGACCAAGGATGTTCCACCCTACGCGATCGTTGGCGGAGTCCCGGCCAAAGTCATCAAGTACCGCTTCGAACCCGAGGACATCGAGCGCCTCGAGGCACTTCAGTGGTGGCACCTGCCTGCGGAGGCCCTGAAGGAAAACGCCGCATTGATCCGCGGATCGGATGTCCAGGCCCTTGTCGCAGGACTGTCGGGAGCTCACACCCAGAACGAGATCGACTCCTCGCGGCAAACGTCACCAGAGCTGGCTCG
The DNA here is from genome assembly GCF_029959715.1 of Pseudomonas sp. PS02288. Lineage (NCBI taxonomy): Bacteria > Pseudomonadati > Pseudomonadota > Gammaproteobacteria > Pseudomonadales > Pseudomonadaceae > Pseudomonas > Pseudomonas sp. PS02288. Next base: position 101,353 of record NZ_JASCPA010000002.1, read on the forward strand.
TTAGCGTCAGTACGCACAACAACTCATTCCGTCGGATCTCGGCGTAGGCATGGAACGCGCGGCGCTAAACGAGGTCCAGACATTCGCCGCGCACTGCTGCGCGGCACCTGCAATTGCCTTTTAACGAAACGCCCTAGGCGCTGACAGGAGAAGCAATTGGACATCAAAACCGTATTCTTCAAGATAAACCTGACATTTCTGGTGATCGCCCTTGCCGTAGGCGGCTACACCTTCATGGCCAGAACAACCACTGACGGATCGCGCGAAGCCGCGCTCCAGACGTGGGCAAGTTCGAGTTCCGTAACGGCTCCTAGCAACTATCAGGCATGCGAGCCAGGCAAGGCGCGCGCGATATCGGGCGACGAAAACTCCGACTGCTCGATTCAGCGTCAGGCGGACTCCATCTACAAAATGATCATCGAAGCCCCAGCTACGAGCGCCGGACAAAAGGCGATTGTGAAGAAGTAGCTCGAACTCTTGTTTTGTATGCCTTAGCGGGCAAAGGCGGCGCATGCGATGCCGCCTTTGTCCTTGCTACTCGCCTTATAGAGCGCTCGCTCGTATCCATTACTACCCAACTCGACCCTTCACTTCGGTGAAGGCTTCCCTATGTTTATCGGACATTCGGCGATTGGTAGCACTGGCCTTTTGTATCAGCATGAATACAATCGAATAAATCGAACGAGCGAGAACGGTAGTAATGGAGTACCCATTCAGTTTTAGATGGACGAAGCAGCACGAAGCCTTTTGTATCGCCGAACGCATTTACCTCAACCATCCGCAAAAATTTACAGGCGTCTACCGCGCAAGAAATTGGTGGCTGCTGGAAAAAGGGCAAAAAATCAAAATTGCCTGCGAAGTGACCACTGAAAACAATTCGTCGATGCCCAACCGGAGCTTTTGCACGATAGGTGCGCACTCCTACGCCAACAGCAAGCTTCCTGCCGACATGCAAATCGGACGATATTGTAGCCTCGCATCCGGCATTACGATTATGGGGTCCCAGCATCCGATAGATCGCTTCACCACCAGCCCACTTACGTACCTCAAGGTTTTCGCAGAAAAATCACTGGACGGTTATGCAGGAAACTATGAAATAACCCCCTTCGATGGGATGTTTGCACCTTCACCCAAGGTAGGTCATGACGTGTGGATTGGAGGAGACGTTGTACTGAAGGGCGGTATTACAATAGGGCACGGCGCCATTATCGCGAGCAACGCCGTGGTGACAAAGAATGTTCCACCCTACGCGATCGTAGCGGGCGTCCCGGCCAAGGTCATCCGCTATCGTTTCCCTAGCGAGATTATAGATAGACTACTGACCCTCTCCTGGTGGGATTACAAATATACCGACCTACCAACTGCCGAAGTGGATGGAGTGGAAGACTTTATCGTCACGCTGGAGAAGAAGATTGCCACGCAGCAAATAACCAAGCATGAATTCAAGAAAATAAATCTCTCGAAGGAGTTTTATAGACTGGCAAACCAATAGTTTTTCGCTGGATACTACGTTGCACCTGCACATTTAGCCAGGGAGCACCTAAAGCCGGAAATACGGGTACGCAGATCCTTGTCACCTGGCAGCCGATCAAGCGGGGCGGCCGCAACGCACAGATCAAAACGCCACGCCCATCCTGAAAACAAAAAAGGCAGCCCACTTCGGAGCTGCCTTTTTGTTCCTGCTCCCGAAGCACTCCGAAGTCGCGACCATTCAGGCCACGTCAGAACTTTCCGCCTGGATAACAGATTGACTACATGGTGCGGACGGAGAGACTCGAACTCTCAGAACGCCTCAGCGTGGCCCTGCAGCCCAGTAAACACGCGGGTGCAGGCCAACCTGGCAGCTCTTATCTGTTCCCAGAGCGTTCCCACGTTCGGGCGCGAGACAGGTCCAAAACGTCACTGCTAGGGCTATTTGCGCGTTTCATGTTGAGGGCTGGGGAAAGGGTAATTTTGGTAAGGATACGCCGGCCTGATATGGATAATCCCTATTTATCAATAGGTTACAAGTGTTTCTTAAAGGTAATAAAATAGTAATTTCTTGGTTAGGTGCTTACCTTTCCGACTGTAAGAATCACCATTTTAAAAACCCTTTATAAACATACACTTATAGAAAAATTACCTTTCCCCTTACCTCAAATTACCTTCCGAGGTAATCGCGGAGCCCTTAGAGCCACGCGGGATTCAGACAAGTTTCAGACCTCTCTTACCAAAATTACCTGTTTCAAATGCCACCTCTGGAAAACGACGGGGAAGGCCCCTGTTCGCTCAGATGTGATGGGCACCTTTGCAGGGTTCCGCAGGGATTTCCGATGCTGCCCAGTCACAGCCAGCCCCCACCATGGGCCGCAGAGAGGCATCCGCAGGGGCGCAGTGAAAGCGACCTATTTAGCCCGCAGGCGTGGCGGGGGGACGACGGCGCGCCGTGGGGTCCGCCTTGCGCCCGGCGACGCCCCCGCGGGCGGCCGCCCTTCCCTCGGGCCCTGCCCCCACATCGACCCGATCAGCCGGCGCGCCGCTGGCCTGAAACCCCCGCCGTTGCTGGCTCGCAGCCGCTTTCCCCCTGGACGAAATGCCCCCGATATGGCATGCTCTAATGGGTTTTTTCGTGCTGCTGACCGGCCGAAATCCTTCCTCGCGGGCACAAAAAAGCCGCCCGGGAAGGCGGCTTGCTGATGACGCTGATCGGCGCTAGCTGCCGGCAGAGGGCTCGAACTCCTTGAACCGAATCACCTCCTCCCCCAGCCACTCATTGATCGGTTCGAAGCGGTACTGCAGCGGCTCCAGCTCGTTCGCCATCCACACCTCGGTCGCCTCCCTCGCCGAGCCGAAGCCGCCAGCGTTCTGCGGCACCACCGCCAGGCACTGCAACGGGATGCGCTGCGCGGCCAGCAGATCGTCGCGGCTGATGTTCTTGATGTTGTTGAACTCGTCTTTCGCCGACACCTCGCTCACCGGGATCAACTGCATGCCGTCCTTCTTCCCACCTGGTGCGTACACCAGCATGTTCTTGAAGTTGCCCGGGCCCTTGCTGTTCTTCAGCGCGGTGCGCAGGTTGTTGATGTCGTCCTCGTTGTGCGCGTTGTCGGTGATGTAGAGGATGAACCCGGCGTGGCTCCCGTTCTGGTAGTACTTGCGCCGGAACAGCGTGGCCGACTCGTTCAGCAGCGCGCTCTGCAGGGCCGACAGCCACTCGGGCAACCCGTAGATTTCCTGGTTGATATCAGTCTCGCGCAGCTGGCACACCGTCCCGCGGGCGAATTCGTGTTCCTGCCGCCAGCCGCGGATCATGAAGTAAGTGTCGAGATCCACACCGCGCCGCATGTACTTCGCCAGCGACGGCTGCAGGCCGATGGCCTGGCGCAGCATGTTGTCGCGCTTCTCCAGGTAGGCGTTGCCGAACGACAGCCAGTCCATCGCCAACTGCCCGAACGCCTGGCGGCTCAGCAACCGGTGCGGGATGAACATCTTCTCCAGCTGATTGCGCTTGAACTGGATGCCCGATTGCAGGTGCACCGAAGCCCGCACGCTCTTCGCCAGCCCGTCCAGAGACAGCGGCGGTTCGTACCACTTCCCATTGGCCCAGCACTCGATGTAATCGAGGATTTCCCGCCCATCCAGCACTGGCGTCGGGTCGCCGAAGCTGAACGACTCGATACCGCCTGCCGGCTCGCTAGCTGGGATGAATTCCTGCCGTGGCACGCTCGCCACATGCCTGTTGCCGCGGCTTTTCTTACTCATCAGAACGTCTCCATGAAACCGGTGTTCGAGCCGGTCTGGCCCTCCAGCGGCTCGTTGTGCAATGCGTGGAAGAGCGCCCACGCCAGATCAGCGTGGCCGGTGTTATCGGTGCGCCCGGCGGTGTAGGTGAATTGGCGGCCGCTGGCCGTCACCGTCTTGCGGATAGCCATCAGCGCCTGGGCGAAGTCGGTCCAGCCTGCGTCGAACTCCAGCCGGCCCTTGTGCAGCACGTCCCACGCCTTCATCACCAAACGGGTCTTCACCTCCGGCGAGTAGCTGAACGTCGTCAGACCGGGGAAAAACTGCCGTACCAACTGCGCCACGCCCGAGCCCATGCCGGTCACGTCGATGCCGATGTACGTCACCCAGTAGCGCCGCGTGATCTGGCGAATCATTTCGGCCTGGGCTGCGAAATCCATCCCGCGGAACTGGTGGCGCTCGAGCACGCGGAATTTCCCGCCCGGCACCGCCGGCGGCGCCACCACCACCAGGCCAGCGGTATCGCCGGTTTCGGCTGGGTCGTAGCCCACCCACACCTGGCGATCGCCAAGCGGGCGCGAGGCGAACGGCTTGTAGTCCTCTCCCCACACCACCCAGCTGTCCACCATGCACGGCTGCAGCATCTGGAGCGGGAAGATAGAGGCGCCGTCGTCGACGAACTGGCACATCAGCAGGTTCTGGAAGGCATCAGCCGCGTATTCCTGCCGCAGCTCATCGATGTCGAACAGATCGCAGCCGCGCTCCTCGGCGTCGAGGATCGTCACGATCTGCCGCCAGATCTTGTCCTCGCACAACCGCCCCTGCTGCAGCGCGCCATGTGAGGTGTCGACGCTTATCCGCTGGGCCGCGGGCTTGCCCTTGTTGAAGCGCTCCCCGGTCCAGAACGTGTAGGCCTCATGGGCCATGCTCGAGGGCGTCGAAAAGTAGGTCCGGCGGTATTGCTTCTGCATCGCCATGCCCGAGGCGACTTTGTTCAGCTCGTTGAACTTGAACGTCCAGAAGAATTCGTCGAAATAGAAATTGCCGTGGTAGCCCTGGGCGGTGCGCGCGTTGGTGCCCAGGAAGTGCAGCTCGGCGCCGTTGGCCAGCACGATCGGGTCGCCCGTCAGCTCTACGCCGCACACCTCGCGGGCAAACGCCTGGATGTACGCCTTGAAGATGTGGGCCTGGTTTTTCGAAGCCGACAGGAAAATCTGGTTGCGCCCGGTGACCAGGGCGTCGAGCAGCGCCTCGCGGGCGAAGTAAAACGTGGCGCCAATCTGCCGGCTCTTCAGGATCGCCCTGGTGCGCTGGTTTCCCGCCCGGTGCCAGTCGAGCTGGTAGCCGAAACACCCATCGATGAACGCCTGGGTAAGTTGCTCGATTTCCTCTTCGCTGAACTCGTTGCGGCTGGGCTTCTTCTTCGGCCCGGCGTTGCGCGCATCCAGCTTCGGGTTGAGTTCCGCCTCCGTACCGCCGCCCTGGAAGCGCTGGATGCGTGCCTGCCGCTCCAGCTGGCGGTGCAACAGGTCGATTTCCTTGAAGTCCCCACCCGTCTTCGCGTCCTTGAGGATCAACTGCACCAGACGCGCTTCCAGCGCCCCGCCGATCCGCTCCACGTTGTCCGAGCGGTCCCACTCGTCGCGCGCCTTCCAGCTGTGGACGGTGCGGTCCTTCTCGCCCAGGAATTCGGCGATTTCGATGATGCGCCAGCCCATCCAGTACAGAAATTTGGCCTGGCGGCGGCTATCGCGGATCGGGATTTCAACGGTATCGGTCATGGCGGCGATGCTGCCGTCACGCGCGCGAACACCTGTAGCGCGGGGCTCTGTAGCTCTGCGCTCTACAAAGCCGGCTCGTTGCCCGTCGGCAGCGGCCTGCCGAACATGCCCTCAACGCTAACGCCATCAGCACAGCACCGAGGAATCAACGCATGGCCGGCAAAACCGACACCCCTGCCAAGAAGTTTCGCTCCAAGTTTTTCCGCGTCGCCGTTGAAGGCGCCACCACCGATGGCCGCCAGATCGAACGCCAGTGGCTGGTCGATGCTGCCGAGACCTACAGCGCCGACACCTACGCCGCCCGCGTCTGGCTCGAGCACTACCGCAGCACCCTGCCGGACAGCCCCTTCCGCGCCTACGGCGACGTCGTAGCGCTGAAAACCGAAGAAGTCGAAATCGCCGGCGTGAAGAAGCTGGCCCTGTTCGCCCAGATCGACCCCACCCCTGACCTGGTCGCCATGAACAAGGCGCGCCAGAAGATCTTCACCAGCATCGAGATCCGGCCCGAGTTCGCTGACAGCGGCCGCGCTTACCTGGATGGCATCGCCGTGACCGACAGCCCCGCCAGCCTGGGTACCGAGATGCTTACCTTCAGCGCCCAGCACCCGGACGCCAACCCGCTCAAGGGCCGCAAATCCAACCCGGACAACCTGTTTTCCGAGGCCATCGAAGCCTCGCTGGAATTCGAGGAGATCGAGGACGAAGCGAACAAGGTCACCGGCCTGTTCGCCCGCGTGCTCGAGGCCCTCGGCAAGAGCAAGGACAAGGAAGGCAAGGACGCCGCCTCGTTCGCCGAGGTGACCGAGGCCCTCGAGGCGGTCGCCGAACACGTGTCCGATCAAGGCGAGGCCTTCAGCGCGGAGCGCGAAGCACGCGTCGCCCTGCAGACCAAGCACGAAGAGTTGGCCCGCCAGTTCGCCGATCTGCTGAAGACGCTGGAGGCGACCACCGCACCGAACAACCCAAGCAAGCCGCAGTTTTCGTCCCGGCCCCCGGCCACGGGCGGTGACGGCCGCCTCGTCACCGACTGCTGATCCTCCCCACGGACCAAGCCCAGCCAAGGAACACCGGAGAAACTCATGCGTAACGAAACCCGCGCCCTGTTCAACGCCTACCTGCAGCAGCTCGCCCAGCTGCACGGCGTGCCCGACGTCACCACCAAGTTCGCAGCCGCACCCGCCGTGGCTCAGACCCTGGAAACCCGCATTCAGGAATCCAGCGAATTCCTCAGCATGATCAACATGTACGGCGTCAGCGACCAGATGGGCGAGAAAATCGGCCTCGGCGTCAATGGCACCATTGCCGGCACCACCGACACCGACACCAAGGACCGCGAAACCCGCGACCCGAGCGGCCTCGATGACCGCGGCTACGTCTGCACCCAGACCAACTTCGACACCCATCTGAAGTACGCGAAGCTGGATGCCTGGGCAAAATTCCCCGACTTCCAGAACCGCATCCGCGACGCGATCATCAAGCTGATGGCGCTCAACCGCATCATGATCGGCTGGAACGGTACCAGCCGCGCGGCCACCTCCAACCCGGTCACCAACCCGTTGCTGCAGGATGTGAACATCGGCTGGCTGCAGAAAATGCGCAACGAAAACGCCGCGCGCGTGATGAAGGAAGTCGTCGACGGCAGCAACAAAATCGCCATCGGCAGCGGCAAGGATTTCGAGAACATCGACGCCCTGGTATTCGCCATGGTCAGCGAGCTGCTCGAGCCCTGGTATCAGGAAGACCCGGCGCTGGTCGTGGTCTGCGGCCGGAAAATCCTGGCCGACAAGTACTTCCCGATTATCAACAAGAACCAGGACCCGTCCGAGATGCTCGCGGCGGATGTCGTCACCAGCCAGAAGCGCATCGGCAATCTGCCGGCAGTGCGTGTGCCCTATTTCCCGGCCAACGGCCTGCTGGTCACTCGCCTGGACAACCTGTCGATCTACTGGCAGGAAGGCACCCGCCGCCGCACCGTGACGGACAACGCCAAGCGCGACCGCATCGAGAACTACGAATCGGTGAACGAAGCGTATGTCCTCGAGGACCTGGGCTGCGCTGGCCTCGCCGAAAACATCGAAATCAGCTGAGGCCGGCCACCATGACCAACCCCTGCCGCCGCCACTTCCAGCGTGTCACCGCCGCCCTCGCGGCGGCGGCAGTAGCTGGTCCGGACCAAACCATGGAAGGGCTCAACGCCTACGAGCAGCAGCTCGCCAAGCTAACCCAGGATCGGCTGCGCCTGTCGGGCATCCAGTCCACCGAAGGCAAGATCAAGCTCAAGGAACAGCTGCTCCCCGAATACGCCCCCTACATCGAGGGCGTGCTCTCCGCAGGCTTGGGCGCCCAGGACGAAGTCGTCACCACCGTGATGGTCTGGCGCATCGACACCGGCGACTACGCCGGCGCCCTCGACATCGCCAGCTACGTGTTGCAGCACAAGCTGGTCATGCCCGATCGCTTCGAGCGCACCACCGGTTGCCTGATCGCCGAAGAGATCGCCGAAGGCGCTCTCAAGGCCATGCGCGCCGACCAAGCCTTCGACCTCGAGCTGTTGCACCGCACCGCCCTGGCTACCGACGCCGAAGACATGCCCGACCAGGCCCGCGCCAAGCTGGTGCTGGCCACCGCCCGGGCAACCGTCGCAGGTCTCACCGTCGAGAACCCGGGCAAGCCCGACCAGGTGCAGGCAGGCATTGACCTGTTCAGGCGCGCGATCGAGCTGCACGACAACTGCGGCGGGAAAACGGACCTGAAAACGGCCGAAGCCCTGCTGAAAAAAATTGCTGGCCAAGCCAGCTGACCGAGCCGTCCCCGGCAACCCCGGCGGCCCGGAGCTGATCGACAGGTCCTCTCCTTCCTCGTTGTGACGCCCCGGCCACCGCCGACCTATTCCGAGTCCTGAGCATGAGCGGCTTCGTTGCAGTCGGTACCAGCCCCGCCATCACCCTGACCAACGACGGCTTCTGGCCCGACGTCGACAGCGAAACCGTCCGCGCCGCCCTGCGCATCGACGCCAGCGTCAGCGATGCCCGGCTGGAAATGTCCATCGTCGGCGCCATGCTCGAGACCAACCGCGACCTGCGCAGCCTCAAGTTCCGCCACCTGGCCTCCGGCCATGAGCGCCTTGCGGATGTTCCCGCGGGCCAGATCAACGGCCAGAGCGAGCTGGTGGCCACCTACCTGCGCGCCATCTACTGCGCCGCTGGCGCCGAGCTGGCGGAGCGCTACCGCAGCTTCGACAGCACCGGCCAGGGTGACCGCAACGCCGAGGCCCTGAGCCCCACTATCGACGAATACCGCCGCGACGCCCGCTACGCCATCCGCAGCCTGCTCGGCACCCCGCGCAACACCGTGGAACTGATCTGATGGCCAGCGTCCGCACCGTCCAGGGCGAAACCGTGGATGCCCTCTGCTGGCGGGTATACGGCCGCACCGCCGCGGTAACCGAAGCCGTGCTCGAGGCCAACCCCGGCCTGGCCGACTACGGCCCCGTGCTGCCGATCGGCCTCCTCGTCACCCTGCCCGACGCCGCGCCCCAGGCCGAGCAGACCGAAGTGGTGAACCTATGGGACTGACCCTCAACTGCGGACAACGGACACATGCGCATGCCTGACAAACCGGACACCTGGGCCTATTTCGCAGCCTGGCTGCAGGAAAACTGGCCCGCCCTCTACGCCGGCCTGATCGCCTTCGGCATCGCCGGGCTGCGCATCATCTACGGCGGCGGCGACATTCGCCGCGTGGTGCTCGAGGCACCGCTCTGCGGCCTGCTGGCCCTCGGCGCATGCCACGGGCTCAGCCTGCTCGGCATCCCCGCCAGCACCGGCCCCTTCTTCGGCGGCGTCATTGGGCTGCTCGGCGTAGAAGGCACCCGTGCCCTCGCCATCCGCTTCTTCAAGAACAAGGTGGACCAAGCATGACGACCCTTCGCCACGGCGACCGCAACGCCGAAGTTCGCCTGCTGCAGCAACGTCTCAACGCCCGCGCCGGCGCCGGCGCCGGACTCTTCGTCGACGGTGACTACGGCGACACCACCGAAACCGCCGTGCGCGCCTACCAGCTGCGCACCGGCCTGGTGGCCGATGGCATCGCCGGCCCGAAAACGCTGGCCACCCTCGCCGGCGCCGACTGCTCCACGCTGCTGCACAATGCCACGCTGGTCGCCGCCGCCACCCGCCTCGGCGTCGAGCTGGCCGCGATCTACGCCGTCAACGAAGTGGAAAGCCAGGGCGAAGGGTTCCTGTCCCCGGGCCGGCCGAAGATCCTTTTCGAACGCCACGTCATGTACCAGCGCCTCGCGCTGCCCCGCGCACCGAGCGACGACGCCAGCGCCCTGCAGGCGCGTGCCGATCGCCTCGCCGCCCAGTTCCCCGCCCTGGTCAACACCCGGCCAGGCGGTTACGCCGGCGGCGCAGCCGAACACCAGCGGCTGGCCAGCGCCCGGCAGATCGACGCCCAGTGCGCGCCGGAATCGGCCAGCTGGGGCGCGTTTCAGATCATGGGCTACCACGCCCTGCGGCTCGGCTACGCCAGCGTCGACGAGTTCGTGCGGCTGATGAGCCAGGACGAGAACCAGCAGTTCGAAGCCTTCGTGCGGTTCATCGAGGCAGAGCCCGCCCTGCTCAAAGCGCTGAAAGCCCGCAAATGGGCGGCCTTTGCCCGTGGCTACAACGGCCCCAACTACGCCCGCAACCTCTACGACAGCAAGCTCGAAGAGGCCTACCGCCGCCACGCCACCTGCTGCACCCCGGAGGCCGCATGATCGATATCGACAAGCTCCGCAAACTGTCCCCGCAGGACGGTGACATCTTCCTCGCCCCGGAGAACATGGCGCAGGTGACTGCCGCCGAGCTCGCCGAGGCCCTGCAGCTCTCCGTGCCAGGTCTCAAGGCCGTGGTGCTGTGCGGCAACCTCGAGCAGCTGAGCGAAGCCGACATGAACGCCGCCGGCTGGTACCGCCGGTGAGCACCCTGCGCCAGTGGCTATACGGCCTGGCGCTGCTCGGCGTCCTCGCGGGCCTGCTCTACACCCAGCACCTGCGCCTGGCCCTGGCGGATGCCGCCACCAGCGCCGCCCAGGAACGAACAGCCCGCAAGGACGCCGCCATCAGCGTGCTGACCAGCACCCTCGACGCCGAGCGCCAGGCGCAGGCCTCGCTGCGCAACACTCAGGCGCTGCTGCGCCAATCCCTCACCGATCGGCAGCTGCAGATCAAGGAACTGAAACGTGAAAACGAAGAGCTTCGCCTTTGGGCTGATCAGCAGCTGCCTGCTGCTGCTCGCAGCCTGCGCCGGCGCCCCGCCCTCATCGGAGCAGCAAGTTATCGCGACTGGCTGTCCAGCAGTCGTGCCCTGCAGCCTGCCGGCAGCAGCGCCCAGCAATAACGGCGAGCTGCTCGACGACGCCGACGTGCTAGAGGCCGCCTGGGCCGAGTGCGCCGCCCAGGTCGACATGGTCTACCAGCACCAGGTGCAGCAGGCGGCCAAGCGATGAACAAACCCGAGTCGCTGCGCGCGCATCTGCTCGCCGCCATCCCCGAGCTGCGCCACAACCCGGACCGCATGGCCGTGTTCATCGATAACGGCAGCATCCGCAGCACCGCAGCCACCGGCCTGTCGTTCGAATACAGCTACACGCTCAACATCATCCTGCTGGAATTCGCCGGCTCGCCGGATGCGGTGGCCATCCCCCTGCTGGCCTGGGCGCTGGTAAACCAGCGCGAGCTGCTGGAGAACCTCAATACGGGCAAGGATGCGATCAAGTTCGAAGCCGATGTCATCGACAACAGCAAGGTCGACCTGTCCATCACCCTGCCGCTGACCGAGCGCGTCATCGTCAAGCAGCAGGACGGCAAGCTGAACCTCGAGCACCCGCCCGAGCCCGTGCTTGAGCCCTACGAACCCGGCGGCCACTGGGAGCTGTACGCCAAGGGCGAGTTGGTAGCGGAATGGGACAGCGTCGAGCGAATCGGCATCGATATCGCCAGCCCGCACCCGCCGCGCCGCTATGACTGACAACCTCGACGCGCTGGAGAACTGGGCCGGGCCCCTGCTTGCCAAGCTCAGCCCCGGCGAACGCCGCAAGCTGGCCACCGACATCGGCCGCGACCTGCGCCGCAGTCAGCAGCAGCGCGTAGCGGCGCAACGCAACCCGGACGGCACCCCCTTCGCACCCCGCAAGCCACGCCAGCAGCTGCGCGCCAAGCGCGGGCGCATCAAGTCGAAGATGTTCACCAAGCTGCGCCAGGCCCGCTACCTCAAGCTGCAAACCACCGCGGCATCCATCGCCGTCGGCTTCCTCGGCCGTGCCGGCCGCATCGCCCGCGTGCACCAGGAAGGCCTGCGCGATCGGGCAACCAAGGACGCCCCCGATGTCCGCTATGCCCAGCGCGAGCTGCTCGGCTTCACCAGCGAGGACCGCGCCATGATCGCCAGCCGCCTCATGGATCACCTCGCCGGTCTGTAACCCGCGCCGCTACATGGCCCGCCCCGTGCGGCCCGCGCGCGCGGTGGGCAGCATTCAGGCATGGACACATCCACCGAACTGGCCCGCCGCCTCGAAAACCTGATCCGCCTCGGCACCGTCGCCGAGGTAGACCACGCCGCCGCGCGCTGCCGAATCACCGCAGGCAACCTGACCACCAACTGGCTGGCCTGGGTCGCCCTGCGCGCCGGCGCCAGTCAGGACTGGGACCCACCAAGCATCGGCGAACAGTGCCTCGTTTTCAGCCCATCGGGCGACCCGGCCCAGGGCATCGCCCTGGTCGGCATCTATTCAGAGGCCCATCCGGCACCGGCGAACAGCGCCACCGTGCGCCGCCGGGCATACCCGGATGGGGCTCTGATCCAATACGACCACGCCAGCCACATGCTGCACGCCACGTTGCCCGCCGGCGGCCGCGCCGTGCTCGAGGCACCCGCCGGCGTGCTGATCCTCGGCAACGTCGACATCACCGGCACCGTCACCGTCAGCCAAGACGTGGTGGCCAGCGGTATCAGCCTGGTCAACCACGACCATGGCGGCGTGCAGCCCGGCAACGGCACGACCGGTGCCCCGCAATGAGCGGCCTGAACCTCAGTACCGGCCGGGCAATCTCCGGGCTCGCTCACCTGCGCCAATCCATCGCCGACATCCTCACCACGCCGATCGGCTCGCGCCTGCAGCGCCGCACCTACGGCAGCCAGCTGCCGGAGCTGATCGACGCACCGTTCAACAACGCCACGCGCCTGCTCGCCTACGCCGCCACCGCCATGGCGCTGATGCGCTGGGAGCCGCGCATTCGACTCAACAAGGTCGCCTTCACCCTGGGTGACGACGCCGGCACCTGGTACCTGGACATCATCTGCACGCCGGTCGACAGCAACGAATCGCAGAACCTGCAGATCCCGCTCGCAATGGGGGCCGCATGACCACCTTCAGCCCCATCGACCTGTCGCAGCTGCCCTCGCCTGATGTCGTCGAAACCGTGGCTTTCGAGACCATCCTCGCCGAGCGCAAAGCCTACATCGTCAGCCTCTACCCGGCCGCCGAGCAGGCCTCGGTTGCCGCCCTGCTCGAGCTGGAGTCGGAGCCGCTGAACATCCTCGCGCAGGAAAACGCCTACCGCGAAGTGCTGCTGCGCCAACGCGTAAACGACGCCGCCCGCGCCACCATGCTTGCCTACGCCACCAGCACGGACCTGGACAACCTCGGCGCACTGCTCAACGTCGAGCGGCTCACCATTACCCCGGAGGACCTCACCGCCTTCCCCCCCGTCGCCGCGGTGATGGAGTCGGACACCCGCTACCGCGCACGCATCCAGCTGGCCCTGGAGGGTTTCAGCACCGCCGGCCCGGTCGGCGCCTACACCTACCACGCGCTGGCGGCATCGGCGGCGGTGAAGGACGTCGACATCAGCTCAGCAACCGCCGGCATCGTCACCGTCACCGTGCTGGGCACCGAAGGCGACGGCACCCCCGACGCCGCACTGCTCGCGACCGTGAACGCCGCGCTGAACGACGAGGACGTGCGGCCGCTCTGCGACACCGTCGAGATCCAGCCGGCGGAAATCGTCCCGTACCAGGTCGCCGCCACCCTCACGTTCTACAACGGCCCCGACCTCGAACTGGTCCGCGCCGCGGCCGAAGCCGCCGTCCGCAAGTTCGCCGCGGAGCAGCACGCCCTGGGCCACGACATCGCCCGGTCCGGCCTGTTCGCCGCCCTGCACCAGGCCGGCGTGCAGAACGTCACCCTGACCACGCCGGCCGAAGACATCGTTATCGAAAGCTACCAGGCGGCCTACTGCACCGCAGTGGCTGTGCTCAGTGGTGGCGTCGGTGTCTGAGGATCTGCTGCCGCCCAACGCGAGCCCCCTGATACGCGACATCGCTGCGGGCTTCGCCGGCATCACCGCTCTGCCGGTGCTCGGCCGCTACGTGCGCAATCCGGGCAAATGCCCGTCCGGCCTGCTGCCGTTCCTCGCCTGGGAAATGTCCGTGGACGAGTGGAACCCCGCCTGGGCCGACGACGTGAAGCGGCGGGTCATTGCGCAATCCACCACGGTCCACCGCCACAAAGGCACTCTCGGCGCGGTGCGCCGCGCGCTCGAGGCGATCTTCGTCGACATCCCGTTCCAGATCATCGAGGGCGCCGGCGCCGGCTTCTACGACGGCAGCAAGCGCTACAACGGCCTGCACTACTACGGCCGCGAGGGCAACTGGGCGAAGTACTCCGTTCTGATTTCCCGCCCGATCACCCAGGCCCAGGCCGCCAGCGTCCGCCGCATCCTCGCGTGGATCGCCCCGGCCCGCTGCCACCTTCTCGCCCTCAATTTCCAACAAGCCCTGAACGCCTACGACGGGGCTATCCGCTACGACAACTCCTACACGCACGGTGTCGCCTGATGACCACTCTCACCGAATTCGATAGCTGGGAAGCCGGCGTCTATCAGATCGAGCTGACCGACCCCGTCGTCGGCGGCGCGGACGGCCTGTCCAACCTTCAGGGCAAGCAGCTCGCCAACCGCACCACCTGGTTGAGGGCCCGTCAGGCCGAGCTGGTGTCGGGCGAGGTGCCCGCGGGCAAAGCCACGGTACTGGCCACCGGGCGCACCATTTCGGTTACCGGTGATGCCTCTGGCAGCAGCGCCGCGTTCACTGGCGCCGGCAACGTCAGCATCAGCCTGACGCTCGCCAACACCGGCATCGCAGCCGGCAGCTATGCGAAGGTCACGGTCGACACCAAGGGGCGGGTCACCGCGGGCGCAGCCCTCGTTGCCGCGGACATCCCGGCGCTGCCCTGGGGCAAGATCGGCAGCGGACTACCTACCACCCTGGGCGGTTACGGCATCACCGATGCCCAGCCGCTGAGCGGCAACCTTTCTGCACTCGCCGCGCTGGCGCTCACCGGCCTGGTCACCGTGACTGGTGCCGGTTCGGTCGAGGCCCGCACCATCACCGCCGGTGCCGGCATCAGCATCACCAACGGCAACGGTGCAGGCGGTAACCCGGCGATCGCTAATACCGGCGTGCTGTCGGTCGCCGGCACGGCCAACCAGGTCAGCGTTTCCGCTGCCAACGGCAACGTCACCTTCTCGCTACCGCAGGCGATCCATACCGCGGCGACACCCTCGTTCGCCAAGGTGCTGCTGGGCGCGGACCCGATCAACGCTCTGGACGCGGCGACAAAGCAGTACGTCGACAACCTCAGCGCCGGCATCAACGTGAAGCCCAGCGTGCTTGCGGCCACTAGCTCGAACATCACGCTGTCGGGTGCCCAGACCATCGACGGCATCGCTGTCACCGCCGGCAAGCGGGTGCTGGTGAAGGCGCAGACCGCTCCGGCGCAGAACGGCATCTACATCGCGGCCGCAGGCGCCTGGGCGCGCGCCGCCGACGTCGACAGCTGGGCCGAGCTGGTCAGCGCGTTCGTCTTCGTCGAGCAGGGCAGCACGCTGGGCGACACCGGATGGGTTTGCACCGCGGACCAAGGCGGCACGCTGGGCACCAGTGCTGCACCCTGGACGCAGTTCGCGGGCGTAGGCACCGTTACCGGCGGCGCCGGCATCAACGTCTCGGGCAACCAGGTGGGTCTGAGTGCCTCGGGTATTGCGGCCGGCAGCTATGCCGTCGTGACCGTCGACGCTTATGGTCGCGCGACGGCTGGCCGGGCGCTGGCCGCCGCCGACATTCCGAACCTGCCAGCGTCGATCCTCACCAGCGGCACGATCGATGCGGCGCGGCTCACTGGCACCTATGGCATCGGCATCTCGGGCAACGCCGCCACAGCTTCGAAATGGGCCACGCCTCGGACGATTACGCTTTCGGGAAGCGCTTCGGGCTCGGTGGCCATCGACGGCAGCGGGAACGTCTCGCTTCCCGTCACTATTCCTGCCTCCACCGAAAGCAAGTCCGGTCTTGTACAGCTAGCAACGCCAGCACAGGCAGTCAGCGGCGTAAGCGGGGATAGCGCTGTAACCCCCGCAGGCCTGGCGGCCCGAGTTGCCGAGCTGCCAGTCGCTAATTACTACGAAACAACGGTTAGCTACACCAACGGCGGCACGTTGACTATCACGCACGGCCTGGGCGTTGTTCCGAAGTTCGTATTGTTTGAAGTTGTCGCGATTGCCGCTGTAAACGGCTTGGCGGTTGGAGAAAGTGCGGAGCTGGGTGCGCAAGACTGCAGCAACAATGCAAACAGCTGGGGTGTTGAAGCGCGGCGTAAAACTGCATCGAGTGTGACGGTCGTAATCGGCGTTAACGGACTGATCACGTTCACCGCGGCTGGGGTAGTCAACGGTCCAGCACCTTCGCAAGCTCAGCTGAAAGTTAAAGTTTTCGCATAAAAGAGGTGAGAAGCGGACATGGAACCAGATCAATCTGCGGAAATTGTAGGGCGGCCGAGGGTACAGCGGTTCTACGTAACATCGGAAGGGGCGTTTATGGGAGCGTGGGTTGATGCTGTCGACGCCCCTGCTGGTGGTATCGAAGTTCCGTCTGGCCCGGAGTGGGTTGACCAGGTATGGGATTTCAACACCGAATCCTATGGCCCGAGCATTTACGGCTCGACGTGCATCGCGGACGCGTGGCGGGAGGCCGAATTGCTGTTCATTGCCGAGCAGTTGCTGATGATCGAAGACAACGATCCGTCGGCTGCGGGAGGCACAGCCGCTCAGTGGCGCGCATACCGTATCGAGGTCCGAGCATGGAAGGCAGGCAACGCCTTATTCCCATTTGGAACTCGGCCGATCAGTCCGGCCATAGCGGAAGGAGCAACAGCATGACAACACTCGCCCTACCCACCGGCCTTACCTGGCGCCTGCTCAGCGTCGGCCTCGGGCAAACCCTCGGGCTGCTCGCGCTGCGCCTGCTGCTCATCGTCATAGGCCTGGTCGTCGTGCCGATGGCGCTGCCCTGGCGCACCACCAACGAAGCCAGCCGTACACCCTTCACCGACGCCATTGGCGATTGGCTGCTCGTCACCCTGCCCGGCTGGGCATGGCTGTGGAGCAACGACCGCGACGGTGCCGCCGGCGACAAGCGCGGCTGGTGGCACACCCATGCCCCGTTCGCCCTCGGTGCGTACCACTGGTTTTCCCAGCTGCTATGGCTCGCTTACCGCAACCCGGCAAACAACGCGCGCTTCACCCGCGTGATGGGCTGCCCTGTCACCGAGTGCGACATGCAGTTCTGGGGCGATGAAACGGTTGAGGACGACCCAGGCAAAGGTGGCCTGCGCCTGCTGGTGGCCACCCATCGCGAAAGCGGCCGGCGCTATGTCGGGCTGTACTGGGTGCACGAATGGTCCGTGCGGCGCGCGCTGGTCGTGCAGATCGGATTCAAGGGCGAGCCAAGCGACTGGGCCGAGGACTACGGCGCCGACCTGACGCGGCAGTGGAAGGGCTTCACCTTCGAGATCAACCCGTTCAAAGGCATCGGCGCCACGCTGACGGCCTGACCTTACCCTGGGGAGGGATTGCCCGCTTCGGCGGGCTTTTTTTCGCCCGCGCGTTGTAGCGGTTGTCGCTACAGCCCCCGTTCCTCGCGGGCTACCCGCGCGCGCGGCAAGCTCAAGGCTCACTGATCCGCGATCCTGCGCAGGAGCCGCCACACATGGCCACCGATTACCACCACGGCGTTCGCGTCGTCGAAATTTCCGAGGGCAGCCGCCCGATTCGCACCGTCGCCACCGCCGTGATCGGCCTGGTCTGCACTGCCGAGGATGCCGACGCCACCGCCTTCCCCCTCAACAGGCCGGTGCTGATCACCGACGTGCTGACGGCCAGCGGCAAGGCCGGCACCCAGGGCACGCTGGCCGCCGCGCTGGATGCCATCGCCGACCAGGCCAGCCCGGTCACCGTCGTGGTCCGTGTCGAAGAAGGCGAAGACGAAGCGCAAACCGCCTCCAACCTCATCGGCACCGTGCTCGCCAACGGCCAGAAGACCGGCATGCAGGCACTGCTGGCGGCCGAAGCCCAGCTGGGCGTCAAACCGCGCATCCTCGGCGTGCCGGGGCTGGATTCCCTGCCCGTCACCACCGCCCTGGTCACCATCGCCCAGAAGCTGCGCGCCTTCGCCTACGCCAGCTGCTGGGAGTGCCAGACCGTCTCCGAGGCCATCGCCTACCGCGAAGGCTTCAGCGCCCGCGAGCTGATGCTCATCTGGCCGGATTTCCTAAGCTACGACACCGCCACCAGCACCACCGTGAACGCCGCCGCCACGGCCCGCGCACTCGGCCTGCGCGCGCAGATCGACGAGCAGACCGGCTGGCACAAGACCCTTTCCAACGTCGGCGTGAACGGCGTCACCGGCCTGTCCCGCGACGTCTACTGGGACCTGCAGGACCCGGCCACCGATGCCGGCCTGCTCAACGCCGCGGACGTCACCACCCTGATCCGTCGCGACGGTTTCCGCTTCTGGGGCTCGCGCACCTGTTCCGATGACCCGCTCTTCGCCTTCGAGAACTACACCCGCACCGCCCAGGTGCTGGCGGACACCATGGCCGAAGCGCACTTCTGGGCGGTCGACAAACCCATGCACCCCAGCCTGGTGCGCGACATCCTCGAGGGCCTCAACGCCAAGTTTCGCGACCTGGTGCGCCAGGGCTACCTGATCGGCGCCGAGGCCTGGTACGACCCGGCGGCGAACGACAAGGACACCCTCAAGGCCGGCAAGTTGTACATCGACTACGCCTACACGCCGGTACCGCCGCTGGAGAACCTGCAGCTCCGCCAGCGCATCACCGACTCGTTCCTGGTCGACTTCGCCGAGCGCGTCAACGCCTGACCCCATTCACCCGCGCGGCCCCGGCCGCGCCGTAGGAGAGCGCCCACATGGCCCTGCCGAAGAAACTCAAGAACATGAACCTGTTCAACGATGGCGTCAGCTACGTTGGCCAGAGCAAGTCCGTCACCCTGCCCAAGCTCGCCCGCAAAATGGAGCAGTTCCGCGGCGGCGGCATGGACGGCCCGGTGAAGGTGGACCTGGGCCACAGCGACGACGGTATCCAGCTGGAATGGACCCTCGGCGGCCTCGACCTCACTGCTCTGCGCCAATACGGCGAAGTGTCCGCCAGCGGCGTGCTGCTGCGCTGGGCCGGCGCCTACCAGCGCGACGACGACGGCACCGTCTCTGCGGTGGAAGTGGTCGTGCGCGGCCGCCATGAAGAAATCGACATGGGCGACGCCGAATCCGGCGAGGACACCGAGCACAAATTCACCACCACCTGCAGCTACTACAAGCTGACCATCGACGGGAATGTGGAGGTGGAGATCGACCTGCTCAACTTCATCTTCATCGTCAACGGCGAGGATCTGCTCGCCGCCCACCGCGGCGCCCTCGGTATCTAAGCGCAACGCCCCGCCGGCGTTCGCGCCGGCTCCCCACCCCAACGGAGCTCACCATGCCTGACCAAGTAATCACCCCGGCCCAGAACCCCAACGAGGAAGTCATCACCCTCGATACCCCGATCACCCGCGGCGAAACCAAGATCGAGCAACTCACCCTGCGCAAGCCCATGAGCGGCGAGCTGCGCGGCGTCACCCTGGCCGACCTGGCGCAGATGGACGTGCTGGCGCTGCGCAAGGTCCTGCCACGCATCACCAGCCCCGCCCTCACCGAGGTCGAGATCGGGCGCATGGACCCGGCCGACCTGCTGCAGTGCGGGGTCGCCGTTGGTAGTTTTTTGCTGAAGAAGTCGGACAGGGAAGCTATCCGCGGTGCGTAGAAGAGGCCATGGCCGACCTGGCCATGGTGTTTCACTGGGGCCCGGTGGAAATGAATCCGCTGGCCCTGTCTGAGCTGATGGAGTGGCGCGAGCGGGCCCGGACACGCTGGGAGAAGAACCATGGCCAATGACCTGAAAATGGAGATCGTACTCCAGGCCATCGACCGCGCCACCCGCCCCATCCGCGCGGTCACCCAGGGCAGCGTGGGCCTCGCCGCAGCGCTGAAAACCAGCCGCGACCAACTCAAGGTGCTGCAGGCGCAGCAGAAGGACGTCAGCGGTTGGCGCACCCTGCGCACCGCCAGCGCCCAAACCGAAACCGCCCTGCAGGCCGCCCGCGACCGCGTGAAGGCCCTAGGCCAGGAAATGGCCGCCACCGGCGCACCGACGCGCCAGATGACCCGCGACCTCAAGTCCGCCATCCGCGCCGCTACCGCCCTCAAGACCGAGCACCAGGAACAGCAGTTTCAGCTGCAGGGCCTGCGCACCCGGCTGAGCGCCGCCGGCATCAGCACGCGCAACCTGAGCCAGGCCTCCCGCGACCTCAAGCAACGCATCGAGGAAACCAACGAATCCATCAGCGCCCAGGGCCGGCGCATGCAGCAACTGGTGGTGCAGCAAAAGCGCCTGAGCGCCGCGCGCGCCCAGTTCGACAAGGCGCAGCAGGTCGCCGGGGGCATGGCCGCCGGCGGCGCTGCCGGGCTGGGCACCGCTTACGCCATTTCCCGACCGCTCAAGGGCATCGTCGACGCATTCGCGCCGGCGGAGAACGCCGCCACCCAGCTCAAGGTGGCGATGATGGACAGCACCGGCCAGGTACCGGCCGAGTTCGAGAAGATCACCACGCTGGCTACCGAGCTGGGCGACCGCCTGCCGGGCACCACGGCAGACTTCCAGGACATGATGACCATGCTGCGGCGCCAGGGCCTCAGCGCCGCAAACATCCTCGGCGGTACAGGCGAGGCAGCGGCCTACCTCGGCGTGCAGCTGCAGATGCCGGTCACCGCCGCGGCCGAGTTCGCCGCGAAGATGCAGGACGCCACCCGGACCGCCGAAGGCGACATGATGGGTCTGATGGACACCATCCAGAAGACCTTCTACCTGGGCGTCGACAGCAACAACATGCTGCAGGGCTTCAGCAAGATCAGCCCGGTGATGAACATCATTAAGAAGCAAGGGCTGGAGGCCACCAAGGTCCTCACGCCGCTGCTGGTGATGATGGACCAGGCCGGCATGGAAGGCGGTTCCGCGGGCAACGCCTACCGCAAGATCTTCCAGGGCGCGATGGCCAACGGTGACATCCAGAAAACCCTGGACGGCCTGAAGGTCACCAAGGGCATCGACCTCAAGATGGACTTCACCGACGGCAAGGGCGAGTTTGGCGGCATCGAGAACATGTACGCCCAGCTGGAGAAGCTCAAAGGCCTGAGCACCGAAGTGCGTCTGGAGGTAATCAAGGACCTCTTCGGAGACGACAGCGAAACCCTCACTACCCTGAACACCATGATGGACAAGGGCATCGGCGGCTACCGGGATGTCGAAGCCAAGCTGCAGGCCCAGGCCGACCTGCGTACCCGTGTGAACGAGCAGCTCAGCACCCTCACAAACACCATCGAGGCCGCCGAGGGCAGCTGGACCAACGCCATGAGTGAAATCGGCGCCACCATCGCGCCGCAGCTCAAGGACCTCATCAACGGCATCGGCGAGCTGGCCGTCAAGCTCAAGGACTGGGTCAAGGAACACCCCGGCCTCACTGCCGCCATCGTCAAGACGGCGGGCGGGATTGCCATGCTGCTGGCCGCCGGCGGTGGCCTAACGCTCATGTTCGCCAGCTTCCTTGGCCCGTTCGCCATGGTGCGCTATGCCCTCACCCTGGTCGGCATCAAGAGCGCCTCCGCCATCACCGCCTTCAAGGGCATCGGCACCGCTCTGCTCTGGGTCGGCAAAGCGGTGTTCTGGCTAGGCCGCGCGCTGCTGATGAACCCCATCGGCCTTGCCGTGGCCGCCATCGCCGGCCTGGTCTATCTGATCTACCGCAACTGGGACACCCTCGGCCCCTACTTCATGGGGCTCTGGGAGGAGGTCAAGGCCGGCTTTAACGGCGGCCTGGGAGGCATCATCACCACCCTCGCCAACTTCAGCCCTATCGGCCTGGTCTACCGCGCCTTCGCCGAGGTGATGAAATACCTTGGCTTCGACCTGCCCGTTCGGTTCACCGAGTTCGGCAACATGATCGTCAACGGCCTGATCAACGGCCTTATGGCCGGGCTGGGGCAGATCAAGACCGCCATCACCAGCATCGGCGACGCCACGATTGGGTGGTTCAAGGAGAAGCTGGACATCCATTCGCCGTCCCGCGTCTTCGCCACACTCGGCGGTTTCACCATGGCCGGCCTGGAGCAGGGGCTGCTCCAGGGCAAGCAGGGGCCGCTAGCCGCTGTCGTCGGCATGGGCAAGCAACTCGCCAGTGCGGGCGCCATCGGCATCGGTGCGGCCGGCGGCGCCATCGCCATGGACAACCGGCCGCCGATCAGCGCCAGTGCATCACCCGCCGCGCAGGCCGGCGGCAACAGCTACACCATCCAGGTCTTCGCATCGCCCGGCATGGACGAGCAAGCCCTCGCCCGCCTGGTGGGCGCCGAGATCGACAAGCGCGAGCGCGCCAAACAAGCCCGGGGCCGCAGCAGCCTCTACGACAAGGACTGATCACCATGATGATGGCCCTCGGCATGTTCATCTTCAGCCTGGAAACCCTGGCCTATCAGGAGTTCCAGCGCCAAACCGACTGGCGCCACGGCTCTACCAACCGCATCGGCACCAACCCGGCGCACCAGTATCTGGGCCGCGGCGAGGACTCCATCACCCTGCCCGGCGTGCTGCTGCCTGCGCTGGCCGGCACCGCGCTCAGCCTGGATGCCCTGCGCTACATGGCGGACACCGGCAAGGCCTGGCCGCTGGTGGAGGGCACGGGCAGGATCTACGGCGCTTGGGTGATCGAGTCCATGACCGAGACCCGCACGCTGTTCTTCAGCGACGGCGCCGCCCGCCGCATCGAGTTCACCATCAAGCTGACCCGCATCGATGACGGCCGCGTGGATCTGCTCGGCACCGCCATCAGCACCGCCGGCAACATCCTGCGGGCCATCCTGTGACGATCCTCGACGACGCGCTCACCCTCGGCGCCGGCCTGCTCGATCGCGCGGCCGACCTCTACCGCGAAACCACCGCCTACCCGCGGCCGATCTGCCGCGTCATCGTCAACGGCTCCGACATCACCGGCGCCCTCGAGCAGCGCCTCACCGGCATCGAGCTCACCGACAACCGCGGCCTCGAGGCGGACCAGCTCGACATCACCCTGAGCGACCACGATGGCTTGCTGGCCATCCCCCCGCGCGGCGCCATCGTCCAGCTCTGGCTGGGCTGGAGCGACACCGGCCTGGTCAACAAGGGGCTGTTCACCGTCGACGAGGTAGAGCACAGCGGCGCGCCGGACACCCTCAGCATCCGCGCCCGCAGCGCGGACCTGCGCAAGGGCCTCAAGGTCAAGCGCGAGCGCAGCTTCCACGCCAGCACCCTCGGCGCCCTGGTATCCACCATCGCCGCCGCCTACGGCCTCAGCCCGATCATCAGCGCCGCCTTGAGCGTGCTGCAGGTCGCCCACGTCGACCAGGCCAACGAGTCCGACGCCAACCTGCTCACCCGCCTTGGCCAGCAGTACGACGCCCTCGCAACCGTGAAGGCCGGGCGCCTGCTGTTCATGCCGGTGGGCGGCTCCACCACGCTCAGCGGCCTGCCGCTGCGCCACGTCACGCTGACCCGGGCGGACGGCGATCAGCACCGCTACCTGGAAGCGGACCGCGACAGCTACACCGGCGTGCGGGCCTACTACTACGAGCTGAACAGCGCGAAAAAGCTCGAGGCGATCGCCGGCGGCGGCGACAACCTCAAGGACCTGCGCCACACCTACACCGACCAGCACAGCGCCCTGGTCGCCGCCCGGGCGGAATGGAAGCGCCTGCAGCGCGGCACGTCGACGTTGAGCTACACGCTGGCCAAGGGCCGGCCGGACCTGATCCCCGAGCTGACCTATTCCCTCGAGGGCATCAAAGCGGAGATCGCCGCCGTGGTCTGGCTGGGCGGCAACATCCGCCACAGCTTCACGCCGGACAGCTACACCACCAGCCTAGAGCTGGAATCCAAGCTACCGGACGCCGAGGAGGTGGAGGAATTGGCCGATGAGTCCAACGACTACACCGGCGTGGTGGCCTGGTACCGCGATGCGAAGACCGGCAAACAGAAGTCCATCACCGGCGGCGACCAGAGCAAGCCACGGCGCCTGGTGCACCTGTACGCCACCAAGGCGACGGCGAAACGGGCGGTTGATCGTGAGCTTAAGAAGATACAAACCAAGTAGCGGTTACTGGCATCGGTCGGATAATCTCTTTTTTTTCAGGGAGATTAAAATGAGCGAACCGACACTACCCGTTCTAATAGCCGACGCGATTTCATCTCAAAATTACAAGGTGATGTGGGTTTTATTAGTCGTAATTGCGGTTTCGTTTGTAGGGATGTATTTCCTCACGCGGACGACTAAAAGCGCTGAACTTCGCGAAATAAATAATAATTTTAAAAATGTTCTTGATCAGCAGAAGCAATTAGAGCGACAAACTGCCGACATCAATGCCGCCCTCAACAAGCAGTCAATTGAATATCAGATAAAGCTTGCGGCATATAACGAACGAAGCGTTCAGGCGATCGATGATGTCTACTTGGCTCTTTTAAAGGTTAAGAAAAATGCGGAAACCGCTGGCTACCAAACGGTGGGGTCGCCCAATGAGCAGCTGGCTGAATCTCTTCAAGAATTTAGAAACACTTTTTATAAAAGAAAACTTTGGATTCCTCAGCAGGTAGCACGTGAGTTCGAAGGCTTAGCTATAGAAATTGAAAAAAGAGCCAACAAATTCATACGCGCATCAATTAGATTGCAAGGCGCTTACAATTTAAGGCCAGAACTTTTCGATAAATCGATAGATGACCAAGAGGACTTCTTCGACTTTATCTATAAGCTTGAGGAGAACTTGAACTCCATCATCGATAGGGTATCAATCATGTTGATTGGCCCAATAAATAGCTAGCCTTGTACTGCTAAAATTTCATCCCAGCGAGTGGTATAGCACTCGCTCTTCATCTCCCGCCGCATCCTTCACTCGGATCGGCGAGCAGCCTTCCCAGTCGCACCTTCCGCGCCCTTCCCGCTTGTGGTCCCGTCCATCACCACCATGGGCGCTGGGCCGGAACACGGCAGCGTAGGTGGCAGACAGATGATTCGCCGTTGCGCCGCAGATCAGTCACCAAGCTGTTCATCGGCCGGGTATTGATCGGACTTCCATCCCCACGAATACTGTTTGTACATACAGTATTCGACGGCAGCTGCGATGGGCAGAAACACCATCCCGAACAACCCGCGCGCCCCATCGGTCAGCAACTGGCGTCGCCTGCTGGCAGACGAGCGCGAGCGGTTGAATTTCCCCGACCTGTTCTATCGCCAGCTGGAGGCCATGGCCGACGCGCTGCTGGCCAGCGGCGAGGTGGACGCCCCAGAGCACCAGAACATGATTCATCTTGCCGCCGCCGGCCGCGAGCACGCCCAGGACTGCCAGCAGGAGGCCTACCAGGTGCACTGGCGCAACGGCACCTATCAGTTGGTCAACGCGGCGGGCGCATCCCCTGGCAAGCTGGTGGGCGGCCGCTACGTGCCGGACTACACCGCCGCCGAGGACGACCTCACCGCGACCGGGGTCGTCGAGCTGACACCCGAAGGCCTGCGCGTGGCGTGCCGCACGCTTCGGCACACCCAGGCGAGCATCGTCGACCTGCAGCTGGTCACCGCCAGCGGCTCGCTCTACGTGCTGCATCCGCTGAGCGTCCACCGGGACGGCGTGGACCACCCCGTGCTGACAGATCCGGATGCGTTCGGCGCCCTGCTCGACGTCCTGTTCGCCAGCGAGCACCTCGGCGAAGCGCGGCGCGTGCACATCCGCCAGCGCCTTGAACTGTCCCTGTTCCGCGTGTGCCGGCGCTGCCGCAACACCCTGCAGCGCGAGGATTGCCCCATCTGCTCCGGTCGCGGCTTCCTGCCGAGGGTCACGGCCGATGGGGTGCTGGCCAGAGCATCGGAAGAAGAAAGAAAGACTTGTTGAATACTTATATAATGCTTATAATAACCTCACGAACAGCGAGGCGACCATGAACACGATCAACTGGACACGGAAGGCAGTGAAACAACTCGGCAAGGTCGCCAAGGCTGATCAGTCGAAGATCTACGACGCCGCCCAGGCGCTGGCCAGCATGCCCAACGTCCAGAACGTCAAAGCCCTCGTCCGCCACCAGTACGGCTACCGCCTGCGCGTTGGCAACTACCGTGTCCTGTTCGATTGGGACGGCACCGTCCGAATCGTCAATATCGAAGAGGTGAAAAAGCGCGATGAACACACCTACTAACCTGCAGATCATCAACGGGCCCGACGGGGCCCCGGCGTTCGTCGTCATCCCCTATGCCGACTACGTCGCGAGCCACCCCCGCGAAGACCTGGTGCCGAACGAGGTCGTCGGGCTGATGGTCAAGGAAGGCCTAACCCCTGCCGGCGCCTGGCGCCGTCACCTCGGGCTGTCGCAGCAGGAAGTCGCCGACCGCATCGGCATCAGCCAGCCGGCCTACGCGCAGCAAGAGCAGGCCGCCAAGCCGCGCAAGGCCACCCGCGAGAAGATCGCCGAGGCCTTCGGTATCGCACCGGCGCTGCTCGATCTGTAGATCCTTCGCCCAACAAAAAGCCCCGGCAGTGCCGGGGCTTTTCGTTTAAGCGGTCACCTGTTCCAGCGCCTCCATGAATCTGAGGATGTCCCTCTGGGCTTCCGCCCCCAGGCCCCGGAACAACGCCAGGAACGCTCGTTCCCGCGGGCTCAGCGCTTCCGATTGGCTGGGCGTGGCTGAGGTTTCCGGCTGACCGATTTGCTCCAACATGCTGATACTCCATCACTAGCAACGGGCGCCCCGGCGCCACCTTGGCACCGACCACAACGCCCGGGAGCGCCGCATGCTGTGAGTGGCGGCAGGCGGCGCAAGCCTAACCCTGCCAAGATGTCGCACTTTGCGCGCCGGCAATACTCGTGACGGCAGCTACGACCTATGGTCTGGCTTGAGCGGTTGCAACGTCAGGTAAAGCCCGTTTTCCCCCCAGCCCTGCAGCTGGCCATCGGCCTGGACGATGTAGTACTCGTTGAAACCGTTGTCCGGCTCTTCAAGCCGCAGACCATCGCCCGTTTTCTTGGCGCTGTACTGCTCGGTGTTTTTGCCACCGCTCGGGAAGATGGAGTCGATGAAGTACTTGCCGTCGCGTTTGTAGAGCACCATCACGTGGCCCAGGGCGCCATCTCGCAACCAGTGCCCCAACTGATCGGGATACCCACTCAGATCGACCGCCAACAGCTTCTGGTAATCGTCAGCGCTCAGGCCGATCAACGTGTGCTTGTAGTCCGGGTCGAACGTTGCGCTGGCCCAGTAGTAGCTATCAGCCTGCCCCTCTACCCTGAAACCGATGAAGGTCCTATCAGCCTCGGCGCTGGAGGCGTTGCGGATCGCGCGCGCCGCCTGTTCCAGCTCGGCCTCCAGGACTCGATGTGGCAGCGTCACCTCAATCTTGTGCGGCCGCCCCGGAGAGGCCTCATCCTTGGTGACAGTGAACTGGAGCTGCTCAGGTTTGGCCCCAGGCGCCTGGCCTTGAGTGGCCGGGACGAAAAACCCTAGAGCAAGGCCCAAACCCACAACGCAGATACTCGCGGCTCCCCCGGCGAACGATGCCACCCCATGACGAATCAGCACGTTCCGAGCGGCCATTCTCCGGGCGACCCACCACCACACAGCGCCCCAAGCGCCCAGCCACACAACGATCTCAAATGCCTCGCGCATCGAGCTCCCTCCCCTTCTCGCCGGCCCCCATGGCCAGCGAACAACAATCCATCATCACGATCGGTGAGGTGAAGCTCACCGATCGTGGAAACTCAGTCGTTTTTTTTGTCGTCGGCGCGGCCGGCCAGGGCTGCGAGCGCCGTTGTCAGGCGCGCGACTGATGCCTTGTCGGCATCGGGCAATGCACGGTACTGACTGAGGACGAGCGCTTCGTCCTCGGAGAGGCCTTGCGCATCGCGAGGAGTGCGGAGACCGGTCAGCACGTAGTGAGCGTCACTACCTATCGCCTCAAGCGCGCTGACGTAGCGCAGATCGGGCGTGCTGGACTCCAACTCATATGCCTTCTGGGTTCCTCGGCTGACGCCCGCCTTCACGCCGAAATCAGTCTGGCTCAGACCGAGTTTCTCCCGCTCCTCGCGGATTCGTTCCCCTACACCAGGAGCAATGAGCATTTTTTTATTCAATCCAGTTGACTTGAACAGAAAACTGCTCAAGAATCCTCGCCAGCAAACACGAATGAACACGGACGAACACTATGCCAACCCTGCTCACACCCGAGCAAGCCCGCGCGGCCCTTGACCGCGAGGGCAAGAGCATCGCGATGTTTTCGCGGGAGAACCGGTTGAACAAAAATCTGGTCAGCGACCTGCTGAACGGCCGCAAGAAAGGGCTCCGCGGCGAGGCTCACCGCGCCGCGGTACTGCTCGGCATCAAAGACGGCGTGGTCAACGAAGCGCCGCCCCGTGGGCGCCGCAAGACCGACGCCGAAGCAGTGGTCGCAAATTAATGGCAATGGCCCAGTCGAGAAACCAGAACATGAAGCGCAGCACTCTTGAAACCCGCCGCCAAGTCGTAAGCGCCGTCATCTGCGCCTACCCCGGCGGCCGTGACTGCGCCGCGCCGCGGTTGGGCCTGCCGCTGAAGAAGTTCGACAACCACGCCTACGAAAACGCGGGCATGCGGCCCCTGACCGACGAGCAGCTTCACCTGCTCGAGCAGGACGCCGGCACCCACCACCTGCCGGACTACGTCTGCGGCCTCTACGGCGGCGTGTTCGTGCCGCTGGCCGACCCGGCCACCACGGACAACCTGGACCTGTACAGCCGCACGCTGGACGTGTCGGCGAAGCGCGGCATGGTCGATTCGATCATCGAAATGGCCCTGAAAGACGGCGTCATCAGCAGCATTGAAATTCGGCAGATCCTCTCGGCCCACCGCGCCTACGTGGCCGCGCGGCACGAAGAGGTCGCCGCCGTGATCATCCTGCACCAGGAATAACCCGGGCAGGCGGAAACGCAGTAGGCGCACGACGCGCCGCAACTTTACCGGCCACGGCCGGGCCGCGACTGGCGGCGGGGAGACAGATGAGCACTTACAAACTGGTGTGCCCGGCTTGCCGCGGGCGCATGCGGATTCGTACATCCGAGGGGCAGACGCCCTGTTTTCGTTCGACCTACTACCAGTGCACGAACGTAGCCTGCGGCGCCACCTACAGCGGCTCGGTAACCATCGATTTTCAACTTAGCCCGTCCGGCCTCACACAGCCGCTGATGGTGCTTCCGGTCGCCCCGTCGATCGAGCGGATGAAGGCGCTGCGCCTGGCGCGTAGCGACGATCAGCAGCTGGATCTGCTGGACCACATTTCACAACAGGGAGTACTCACCGCATGAACGTCGCACCCCTTCCACTCGAGCTGTCAAACGACTACCGCACCGCCATGCAGTTCGCCGCCGTGGCCTACCTGCAACGCAACGACGCGCTGCACCTTGCCGGCGAGCAGCTGATGGCGAGCTGCGTGCAGTACCTGGTCACCTCCCTGGGCGTGCCGCAGTTCATGGTGCAACGCATCGCGGACTTGGCCGTTGCCGAGTTCGAAGCCCGGCAGCTGGCGCCCAGCATCGACAGCCCCACGCTGCTGCAGGTGGCCTGGGTCGGTATCGACTTCGCGTCCGCGCCGGACGTAGCCGTACTGATCGATACCCGCACCGGCGATCGCTATTCCGTGCCCGCCCGCCTGCTGCCCAGCCGCCTCACCAGCCGCCCGCAACCCGTCAACTGACCCCCTAAACCGCCAGCCCCACAGCCGTGGGTTTGGGTGAACTGCGCCCGAAAACCGGGAGGAAGCCATGCAAACAGCCGTTTCCATAAAGCTCGACATGCCGCAATCCGTCGCCGAAGCACTGCTCGCGAACCTGCGCCACGGCCTGCACCTGGCGCTAACCGAGCACTGGTACGACGACCGCTATCGCACGGTGCCGGAGCAGCTGCGCAGCCAGCGAATTCTGGACGACCACCCGGCTCTGGCGGGCCACAAACGCACCATCGGCGCGCTGAAAGCCGCCCTGACCCTTCCTTCGACCGGTAGTACGAAATGAACGGAGCCACCCCCACACCTGGTGCGATCGCCGAGCCCGAAGCCAGCACCCTGCTGCTGTCGCTGGCCACCACCAGCCCGATGCTTTTCAGCCTGATGAACCAGTACGCCGCGTGCCCGTCACGCGGCATGCGGAACCTCTACGTCTGGCGCATCCACGGCTACCTCTCGGCGCTGCTGGAGCTGGGCCGCATCACCGGCGAGCAATACGCAGCGATCGCAACTCACGAGTGCCTGGCACGCGCTGCAGGGCTGGACAACGCCGATGCGTAACGCCATGGACCAGCAGATCCGCGCCGACGTGCTGCAGCGGCTGGAATCCGACTACAGCCTCAAGCGCCGCACCGGCACCACTTTCATGCGCGGCGGCGTCTGCCCCGCCTGCGGGAAAAAGGAGCTGTACAGCAGCTACGAACAGCCCTGGTTCATCAAGTGCGGCCGCGAGAGCAAGTGCGGCCAGCAGTGGCATGTGAAGGAGCTGTATCCGGACCTGTTCGACGACTGGAGCAAGCGCGCGCCGGCCACCGAGCAGCAACCCACTGCCAGCGCCCGCGCATACCTGGAGTTCGCCCGGGGCTTCCGCCTCGAGCTGCTCGAGGGCTGGTTCACCCAGGAACACTACTTCGACCGTGTGCTGAACATCGGCAGCGCCACCGTGCGCTTCGAGCTGGAACACGGCGGCTACTGGGAACGGCTGATCGACCAGCCGCACCGCTTCGGCAAGCAGAAGGCGCGCTTTAAACCCGGGGCCTCCTACCGCGGCTGGTGGTGGTGCCCGCCAAGCGTCGACCTGCTGGCGGCGCAGGAAGTCTGGATCGTCGAGGGCATCTTCGACGCCCTCGCCTTGCTACACCACGGCATCACCGCCGTTTCCGCGATGAGCAGCAACGCCTTCCCCGAGCAGGCCCTGCTGGAGCTGGGCAAGGCGCGCGGCGGCAAGTTGCCGAAGCTGGTCTGGGCCCTGGACAACGAGCCCGGAGCGCACCGCTACACGCGGCGCTGGGTGCAGCAGGCACGGAAGCTGGGCTTCACCTGCGAGGCCGCGCAGATCCCGCAGCGCGACGGTCGCAAGGTCGACTGGAACGATCTGCACCAGCGCTGGCAGTTCATCGACGACGCGGAGAAGCGCGCCGATCGCATCGAAGCCGACCTCCACGAAGCGCGGCACCGCGGGGCGCTGCTGATCGCCGAGAGCGCCAGTGAAAAGGCGTTGCTGATGTACCAGTGGAAGGAGCGCGAGGAGTTCCACTTCGGCTTCGACTCGCGCCTGTACTGGTGGAAGTTGGACATCGAGAAATTCAACAAGGCCATGCAGGCGCTGGAGAGCAGCGACAACGAGGACGAGAAGCTGCTGAACGATCGCGCCCTTCGGGAGAAGGCGCTGCGCATGTCCGGCTGCGTCGTCGAAATCGCAAACTGCTACCCCCAGGCGCTCTACTTCCAGGCCAACACCGTCACCGACGAGAGCTGGTACTACTTCCGCGTGGACTTCCCCCACGGCGGCGCCAGCGTGAAGAACACCTTCACCGGCGGCCAGGTCGCGGCGGCAAGCGAGTTCAAGAAGCGCCTACTGGGCATGGCCGCCGGCGCCGTGTTCACCGGCAGCGGCCAGCAGCTCGACAAGATCCTGAAAGACCAGCTCTACGCCATCAAAACCGTGCAGACGATCGACTTCGTCGGCTACAGCAAGGAGTTCCGCTGCTACGTGTTCGGCGACGTAGCCATCAAGGATGGCGCCATCGTCAGCGTTAACGAAGAGGACTACTTCGAGTTCGGCCAGCTGCGCCTGAAAACCCTGCAGAAGGGCGTGCCGGTGCGCATCGACCAGCAGGGCAAAGGCTACGACAACGAGTGGCTCGCCCTGCTCTGGACCTGCTTCCGCGCCCAGGGCGTGGTGGCGCTGGCCTTCTGGTTCGGTTCGCTGTTCGCCGAGCAGATCCGCGCCAAGTACCAGTCGTTCCCCTTCCTCGAAGCCACCGGCGAGGCCGGCGCCGGCAAGACCACGCTGCTCAACCTGCTCTGGAAGCTGCTCGGCCGCAGCGGCTACGAGGGCTTCGACCCGTCCAAGTCCACCAAGGCCGGGCGCTCGCGCCTGATGGGCCAGGTGTCCGCCATGCCGGTGGTGCTGCTGGAGTCCGACCGTAGCGGCGGCGACGACAAGGCCCACGCGAAAACCTTCGACTGGGACGAACTGAAGGACTACTTCGGCGGCGGCACGCTGGCCACCAAGGGCGTGAAAACCGCGGGCAACGAGACCTACGAACCGCCCTTCCGCGGCACCATCGCCATCAGCCAGAACGCCCCGGTGGTCGCCTCCGAGGCGATCATGACGCGGATCTGCAAGCTGCACTTCGTGCGCCCCAACGTCACCCCGGAAAGCCGCACCGCCGCCGACCGCCTCACCGCGCTGGACGGCGACACCCTCAGCCACTTCCTGCTGCGGGCGCTGAAGGCCGAAGCCGAGGTGCTCAAGCAGTTCGACGAGCGCGTGCCGAGCCACGAAGCGCGCCTGCGCCGCCTGCACAGCCACTGCATCGCCTGCGATGCCCAGTACCCGAAGACGGCCAGCGAGAACGACGCCTGCCCGGCCTGCGGCAACACCCTGCGCGGCTACATCCGCGTGGAGCGGATCATCAAGAACCACGCTCAGCTGCTGGCCCTGCTCGACGGCCTGCGCCTGGTGGCGCCGCTCAGCGACGCCCAGGTCAGCGCCACGATGCGCTGCATCATCGAAATGGCCCTGGAGCGCCAGGCGGCCATCAGCGCCGACCACCCGGTGGTGGCCGAATTCTGGGAAGTCTTCGACTACCTGGAAGGCCTCGACGCGGAAGGCCCGGTGGTGAACCACAGCAAGAAAGACGGGCTGATCGCCATCAACCTCAACGAATTCGCCGAGCGCGCCGCCGAGCACCGCCAGCGCCTGGCCGACGTGCCCGAGCTGCGCGAGCGCTTGAAGGAAAGCCGCAGCCGCAAATTCCTCGAGACCAACCGCGCCGTCGACTCCGCCGTGCGCACTCACCAGGCCATGCGCCACAACAACACCGTCACCAAGTCGGCGACGGTCAAGTGCTGGATGTTCAAAGCGTAGGGCTGCAACCCACGCCACACACCGCCAGCTGCAACCGGCACACCCATGAAAGGAGAGAACCATGCAGATCGATGACAACGCAGGACACGGAATGGCGGGAGGGCTGGTGGCAACGCTGGCCGCGCTGCTGGTGATCACGATGGCGGGCGCCTCAATGCCCGACCTGATCATCTGGCTGGCCCGCTGAAGGCCTGAAGAAGACGGTGCCAGGGCGCTGCAACGCCCCGGCACCTACCACCCCTGAAAGGAGAGAACCATGCAAGCTCAAACCCCCAACGGCAGCGGCGCCGAGGCTACCACGAACACAAACTTTTCCCTCGAAGCGTGGGAAGGCCTGATGCGCGGACGCGCCTTGCCAGGTGACATTTTGGACGGCCAAACGCTCGGCAATTACCTCCATAGGAAATTTCAGGCGTTGATCGATGAAAACGAGCGGTTGAAGAACGCGCTGATGGGGAGCAACTGACATGGCCCACTTCTACAAGTCCTCGGCCTCGGAAACGGTCGCCACCCTCCTCGATCTGGCATTCGCGAAAGAAACGCACCGCGCGGCGCTCGACCGGCTGGGCAACCTGTTCGGCGGCAAGGTAGCCGGGATGCACGACCTGGACTCGCATTTCGCCGGCGGCGTGCGCCTACCCTCCAGCGACGAACTGACGATTCATTGGTGCCAGCCGGACGACTATGGCTATCAGCGCCTGCGCAACTCCCCCAAGCTGCCCAAGGGCATGCCGAAGGAGGAACGCACCGCCTACCGCGAAGAACATCAACGCCTGCTGACCCTTTGGCGCGAGAACTGCCCTCCGCGCCTGAGCGTGCATCGCTACTGGGAGCGCCTCGGCGTCAACACCGGCAACCTGCTGCTGTGCGGCGGTGTGATGTTCGAGCAAGGCGGGGTCGCCTACTTTCACCTCGGATTTCAGATCGACCAGCTCGAACATGAAGCGAACCGCGCCGCCGGCAAGCCATCGTCCGGCTGGATCGAAGGCGCCGTCGAAATCGTGTTCAGCGAATACGAGAAAGCCCGCGCAGCCAAGAACGAGGAGGTGTCCCGTGGCTGACACCCTCACATGGAACAACCAGAAACCCACCCTCCCCGGCGCCTACTACGTCCGCGGCTTCCGCCTGGGCGAATGCCACTCCCGCCATGCCCTGGTAGAGGTGGCCACCGTCGCCAGCGGCGAGCTGGTCTGCAACATCAACGAGAGCAACATCAACGACGACCTGCGCGACTGGCCGTTCGTTGCCGACCTTGCCGACCGCTTCGAGTGGTGCGGGCCGCTGGTCGAAGCCCAGCCGGCAGCGATCCTGCCGAAAGCCATCGCCGAGCAGGTTCGGGAGGTGTTCGAGGTTCACCACAACCCGGTTGCCGAGGCGATCGACTACTTCGAGGCGCTGCTGCTCAGCTTCATGGAGGCGACCCCCGCGGCACCTGCCCTGGACTTGGGCACGCCGCTGCCGTGCGAGGTGAAGCTGCCCGGCGGCATGACCATCGGCAAAGGCTGCACGCTATCGACGCTGCTGCTCGCCCTGCGCAACCGCGGCGATGACATGCCCTGGCGCCAGCGATTCGGCGTCCCGGTGCCCTTTGACCCCCGGCTGATGAACCTGCGCAACGATCTGCTCGCCAAGCAGGCCGCGTGCGAAGGCGGTGCTCAATGACCCGCACCCGCCCGACCATGGCCAGCAAGGCACTGGACCTGCCGAACATCTGCGACGTATGCGGCAAGGCCCGCGCCACCCGCAAGCACCGCGCCTGCAGTCGTATCCGCCAGCAGCGCAAGAACCTGGAGTGGGCGGCCTTCATGGCCGAGCGCGCCGCCGTCCGCGAAGCGAAGGAGCGCCGTTATGTCCGTTGAGCCCGTCATCATCAGCGTCCGCGAGTACACCGGCACCTATATCGCGAAGGCACCGAGCCTCAAGCCAACCGCAAGTTGCACGGCCGGCCCGCGCCACGCCGCCGAGGCTCTGGTGAAAAAGCTCGGTCTTGCACCGGGCTTGATCCAGGAACAGTCCCGCGAGGGACTGGCCTACGGTTGCTCGCGCTTCGCCCACCCCGGCGAGCTGGCAACCAACACCAGCGACAAAGCCCATTGTCCAAACTGCGGCATCTGCCATACCCGCGAGGAAACCTGCATCGAAGCCACGGCTCGCGTTGGAGGTGCCGCTTGAAAGCGCTGAGCATTCGCCAGCCCTGGGCTTGGCTGATCGTTCGCCCTGACCTGACCGCCCCCGCTGAACGCGCTGCGGCGCTGGCCGCCGGCCACATCAAGGACATCGAGAACCGCAGCTGGCCGACTCACTTCCGTGGGCGCGTGCTGATCCACGCGGGCAAAGGCATGACCGGCGCCGAGTACACCGACGCCTATCACTTCGCACTCGAGGTTGGCATCAAGCTGCCTCTGTTCAACGAGCTGGAGCGCGGCGGCATCGTCGGTATCGCTACCATCACCGGCTGCAGCGACGACAGTCTCTCGCCCTGGTTCTTCGGCAAATTCGGGTTCGACCTGGTCGACGCCAAACCGCTGCCCTTCCTGCCCTGCAAAGGGCAGTTGGGGTTCTTCCAGGTTGATTATCGGGAGGTTCCAGCATGAGCGCCCTTCGCCAAGGCGACATCTTCGCCGCCGGCGCCGAGCGCCTGCAGATGACGGACAGCATCGAGCTAACGATCCAGTCGCTGCAGGCCTATGGTGCCGACCATCCTCACTGGGGCATTGCCTGGTCGGGCGGAAAGGATTCCAGCGCCACCCTGAGCCTGATCATGTGGCTCATTGACACTGGCAAGATTCCGGCACCGCAGACCCTGACTGTGTTCTATGCGGACACCCGCCAGGAACTGCCACCGCTGGCGATCGCTGCTCAGCAGATCATGGACGAGCTTGAGGAACGTGGCGTGCGCGTCGAAGTGGTCACCGCGCCGCTCGACAAGCGCTTCATGGTCTACATCCTTGGGCGTGGCGTTCCGCCGCCGAACAACAACACGCTCCGCTGGTGTACTCGGCAGATCAAGATCGATCCGATGACCGCAGCACTGGAGCAGCGCCTCCGCGAGCTGGACGGCAACGTCCTGATGATCACCGGTGTCCGCCAGGGCGAAAGCGCGATCCGCGACAAGCGCATTGAGATGTCGTGCGGGAAGGACGGTGCTGAATGCGGCCAAGGCTGGTACCAGAAGGTGCTGCCGGAGGCCAAAGGTCTGAAAGGTCGGCTCGCAACACTGGCGCCGCTTCTGCATTGGCGTGTCTGCCACGTATGGGAATGGCTCAAGCACTGGGCGCCGCTGGCAGAGTTCGGCGATTGGTCGACGGTTACCATCGCCGATGCCTATGGCGGCGACGAGGCGGAGGAAATCAACGCGCGTACCGGCTGTACCGGCTGCCCACTGGCGAGTGAGGACAAGGCGCTAGATACCATCCTGCTCAACCCCACCTGGTCCTACTTGGAGCCCATGAAACGCATCAAGCCGCTTTGGCGAGAGCTGCGCGAGCCGCGTCATCGGCTGCGCAAGGCGGGCGTCGAGCGCCTGAAGGATGGCAGCATCGCTGCCAACCCGCAGCGCATGGGCCCGATTCTGCTGGAGTCGCGTCTCATGGCATTGGAGCAACT
This sequence comes from Pseudomonas sp. PS02288, assembly GCF_029959715.1. NCBI lineage: Bacteria > Pseudomonadati > Pseudomonadota > Gammaproteobacteria > Pseudomonadales > Pseudomonadaceae > Pseudomonas > Pseudomonas sp. PS02288. The sequence continues at coordinate 138,090 of NZ_JASCPA010000002.1, forward strand.
ACTCACGATCCAGGCGGAAATCAACAACGCAGCGAAGCGGCTCGGCCGGCCCCAGGTGGACATGATCAACACCGAGGAAGAGGCTCGCATCCGAGAGCTGATCGCCGCAGAGACCTGGCCTGATGGTTGGAACGGCGACGAGCCCATCGCCACCACTCCCCTCGACAAAGTGTTTGAAGACGGCAGCGTGCAGCCCCTTCTGTTCCTGGAGGTGCCCGATGTCTGATCTCTTCTTCCTACAGGACAGCCGCAGCAAGGTCGGCAGCCGGGCAATGTTCTGGCGTGCCGGCGGCGGCTACACCTCGAACCTCGACGAGGTCGTTGCTGTTGAGGTGGCCCATGGCTGAATGTCGCTTCTGCGCCGGCAGCTGCTGCCCGGCCTGCGCCCACACCGGGCAGGAAGGTATCCCGCACCAGGTGGGCATGCTGCTGGACTTCCGCGGCGATGGCCCGGCCGTGCCGCTCGACGAAGCCCTTCACCAGGCCAAGCTACTCAGCCTGGCCGACTGGCACACGCCGATCGGCGTCTGGGCCGATCCGGCGGGGGCCAACGAACTGGTCGAGATCTGGTATCAGGGTCGTTCATTCACGGCCCCAACCTAACCAGAACCGCATCCGTTGAATTCTCGGCCCGTCAGCGGGCCGTTTTTTTTGGCCGCATATAGAGTGATCGCTCCAGCAGGAGGAGCAACGATGGCAGATGGAATTGAGGTGCGGGGCAACAGTGTGCGGGTGTACTTCCGGTATCAAGGCGAGCTGTGTCGAGAGGCCATACCCGGGGACGCAACGCCTGAGAACCTCCAGAACGCAGAGCGCCTGGTCGGCATCATCAACTACGAAATCAAGGCGGGCACCTTCAGCTATGCCCGGCATTTTCCTGACTCGCCGAGGCTGAAGGCCAACACACTGGGGCACTACATCGATCTGTGGCTGGAGATCAAAAGGAACGAGCTCGCCCCCTCTGGCTTTCGGACCTACAAGAGCAAAGCCGAAACGCATATCCGCCCGATGTGGGGGCACCGCCAGGCGGACCAGATCGACCACCTCGACCTGCAGGCGTGGGTTCAGAAGGTGCTGATGCCGAAGCTCCACAACAAGACGGTGCGCGAGATCGTCAGCTACCTGCGGCAGGTCTACACGCTCTATCGCACCCGGAACAAGTCGGCTCACGACCCGACTGAGGGCATTTCCATCAGGCTGCCCGACGCCGACGAGGTGGACCCATTCACCAGGGAGGAAATCAAGGCGATCCTGAGCACGGCCTCGCCCCGCATCCAGGAGCTGAACCTCGCTCGGTTCATGCTGTGGGCAGGCCCGCGCGTCTCGGAGGCGATTTCGCTGGCCTGGGAGGATGTCGACCTGAAGGCCGGCACCGTTCGGTTTCGACGTAGCCAGGTGCGTGGCGATTACAAAGTGACGAAAACCCGCCGATCAACGCGCGAAGTGCGCTTGCTCCAGCCGGCGTTGGAAGCCCTGAAAGCCCAGGTGGTACACACGGAGAAGGCGAAGCCTGTCGAAGTTGAAGTGCTCGATCGCGACAACAAGACGAAGAAGCAGCAGCGGCTGCGGTTCGTCTTTCACTGCACCACTACGAGCGCGGCGCACACCAGCTCGGACATGCTGCTGAAGGGGTTCTGGCGCCATCACCTGGCGAATGCCGAGGTGCGGTACCGCGGGCCGAACAATTGCCGGCACACTTACGCCAGCCAGCTGCTCAGCACAGGCGCTGTGCCGCTCGACTGGATTGCGGATCAGATGGGGCATACGTCGACGGCCATGATCTGGCGGCACTACGGCAAATGGATCAACCAGGACGGTCCAGACATGATTGGCATCCTCGAGCACGCGCTAAAGCTCTAATCCGCCCCTCAGAAACGACAAAAGGCAGCCCATTTCGGAGCTGCCTTTTTTGTTCCCGTTCCCAAAGTGTTCCCAAATCGCTCCCATCCGGGCCGCGCCAGAACTTTTTCCCTTTGAAAACAGCACGTTACATGGTGCGGACGGAGAGACTCGAACTCTCACACCTTGCGGCGCCAGAACCTAAATCTGGTGTGTCTACCAATTCCACCACGTCCGCATGACGCTGAAACGAAAACGCCAGGTACTGGACCTGGCGCTTTCTCGAATATGGGGTGGACGATGGGAATCGAACCCACGACACCAGGAGCCACAATCCTGTGCTCTACCAACTGAGCTACGCCCACCATATTACGTTTGCCTGTGCCTGAGCGGCCAAATGGCGCACCCGGCAGGACTCGAACCTGCGACCATCCGCTTAGAAGGCGGATGCTCTATCCAACTGAGCTACGGGCGCTTAATCATCTGCATTCGAAAGCGAAGCGCGGACTTAAAAGCGTTGGCATCAAGGGACGAATTCTACCCTTTTTTCCATCTTACCCAGCGGCTGGCTGTGCTCGACAAGCGGGGCGAATCTTATAGAGAGCCCTGCAACACGTCAACACTCGGATCGAAAAAATATTCAGGTATTTAAAGAGCTTACGGGGAAACGCCAATCAGCCGACTTTGCCCGCCCGCGACGCCATGCGAGAATGCGCGTCCTTTTTCAATCCTTCCCGATGGTTAACCAAGCGCAATGACTGCACAACTGATCGACGGCAAAGCGATCGCCGCCAGCCTCCGCCTGCAGATCGCCCAACGTGTCGCCGAGCGGCGTCTCCAGGGCCTTCGTGCACCTGGACTGGCGGTGATTCTGGTGGGTAGCGACCCGGCGTCCCAGGTCTACGTTTCGCACAAGCGCAAGGACTGCGAGGAGGTCGGCTTCGACTCCCGCGCCTTCGACCTGCCCGCCGAAACCAGCCAGGAAGAACTGCTGGGTCTGATCGACAGCCTCAATGAGAACCCGGAGATCGACGGCATCCTCGTGCAACTGCCGTTGCCGGCGCACCTGGATGCATCGCTGCTGCTCGAGCGCATCAGCCCGGACAAGGACGTCGATGGCTTCCACCCTTACAATATCGGCCGCCTGGCGCAGCGCATGCCGATGCTTCGCCCGTGCACGCCGAAAGGCATCATCACCCTCCTCGCCAGCACCGGGGTCGATCTCTACGGGCTCAACGCCGTGGTGGTAGGCGCGTCCAACATCGTTGGCCGACCGATGGCCCTGGAGTTGTTACTGGCCGGCTGCACCGTCACCGTCACCCATCGCTTCACCAAGGACCTGGCAGCGCACGTCGCCAATGCCGATCTGCTGGTGGTGGCGGTCGGCAAGCCGGGGCTGGTCAAGGGCGAGTGGATCAAGCCGGGCGCCATCGTCGTCGACGTCGGCATCAACCGCCAGGAAGACGGCAAGCTGGTCGGCGACGTGGAGTACCAACCGGCGCTGCAACGCGCCAGCTGGATCACCCCGGTTCCCGGCGGCGTCGGCCCGATGACCCGCGCCTGCCTGCTGGAGAACACCCTGTACGCCGCCGAGCATCTGCACGCCTGAGGTTCGCGACGCCGCAACGGAACGAAGGGCACCCTTGGGTGCCCTTCTTCATTTCCGACCAGTCGTTCGCTGCTCCAGCAGCCGCGCCGCGCCCCTGGGCTTGTCGGTGAACCAGATCACCCGGCTCACGCCACGGGTTATCGCCACGTAGGCCAGGCGCAGGCTCTCATCCTGCATCGCCTGGTCGTAGCTGTTGCGGAAGAAGCCGGAGTGCCGGTAGAGCGCATTACGCAGCGGGTGCGCCGGGACGCTGGCACCGTCGTCGAGGATGATCGCCACTTCGGCCTGCAGCCCCTTGGCGCGGTGGATCGTGTAGGTCTTCACCGGCAATCGTTCGTCCAGCTCGGCCTGAATTGCCCGCAGAGGCTCGTTGCGCCGACTGAGGACCAGCACGGCGTTGCGCTCCGCACCGGGTCGGCCGAGGGCGTGCTCGCACTGGGCCGTGATCTCCCGCATCAGCCTTGGCAGGTGTCGCCTGATATCGAAGCCGCGCTCCAGCCGCACGCCGTGATCGCCCGGCTGCTCGTGCCTGAAGGCGCGGCTGAGCTTGGCCTGCTTCACCTCGACCCCGGCGAGCACCGCCTCGCCGTCGCGGATCACCGGTTCGATGGAGCGGTAGTTGGTTTCCAGCAGCAACAGCGTGCTCTTGCGCGAGCGCCCGCGGCTGGGGAAGTGGCGATCGAAGTCCATGAACAGCTCCGGAGAACTGCCGCGCCAGCCGTAGATGGATTGCCAGTCGTCGCCGATCGCCATCAGGCTGACGGCGCCGCCCTCGCCCGCCAGGCGTCGGTGTACCGCCTGTAGCCACTGCACGATTTGCGGCGAAATATCCTGGAATTCGTCGATCAGCAGATGCCGCAGCGGTTCCAACGCGCCATCCGGAGGAAGCGTCGGCAACCTGTCGGTGAGCGCCTGGAAGGCGCCATCGAACGTCATCAACCCACGTTCGCTCAACTCGCTGGCGAAGGTTCGCCAGAACATCACCAGCGCTTCAATGAACAGGCGCTCTGCGGCCGGGCACGCCAGCGTCTTCGGCTCCAACCGGTCGATAAGGACGCCAATGCTCTGGATGAACCCGGCCTGCTGGTAGAAAACCTCGAACAGCGGCGCGGCGGAGAACTCGCCGGCCAGTTGATAGGCGTCCAGAGGTGCCTTCATGGGCTCGCCAGGCCTGGGTTCAGGCATGCCCAGGAGCCGATGCACGGCGTCACGGAACGCGAGCTGCTCGGTGTAGCAGCGCTGGTAGGCCTGCCGGAGCAAGGCGGTCTGCGCAGGCTTCAGGCGCGAGGCGGTCAGCGGGTTGTCCGGCTCGGCGTCGGCGCCGCGCTCGGCCAGTTGCTCGAACCAGCAGGGCGCACCCAGGTGTTCGCGCGCCAGCACGGCCATCGCCGAATGAAAGGTCCGCACGCACCTGCGCGCCAGGGCGGCGTCGAAGGGAAACTCCCAGAACGCCAGGACGCGGCCGAGTTGCTCGCGCAGTTGCGCGCAGGACGCGCTGGTGAAGGAAATAACCGTGAGGCTGCCCGGGTCGATGCGCAGGTGGCAAAGCATGAACACCACGCGCAGCACCAGCGTCGTGGATTTCCCCGAGCCGGCGCCGGCGAATACACGCGTCGCTGCCCCACGCGAGAGGATCATCGCCCACTGCTCGTCCGACGGAGCGCTGATCACACCGGCGCTGACGGCCTGGCTCACCCGTTCGCGCATCGCGGCGACCTGAGCGGCCTCAAGGGGCATAGGGCTGGCGGAATAGATCCCGGCGGGCGCGGGTTTGCCGCCAGCGGTCTTGCCGGCGCTGCGCTTCCTGGTCGTTGCGCTGTTCTTTCGCGCGGCACGCTTCTGCGCCACCGGAGCAGCGACAGGCTCGGCATTGAGGTAGGCGGTGGTACGGGGAAAATAGCGCGCCAGCGCGCTGGAAATCACCAGTTTGTAGCGTTTTACGGCAGACAGCATTCGGTAGTTCCAACCGCTTCGTGTGGCATATCGGCCAAGGGTAAGCCCCGGCGCGGATCGAAGGGGCCATCGGCCGGCATGGCACCATCGAAAATGAAAAAGGCCGCTGAGCGGCCCTTTCCGAGGTCGCTTCGGTTATTCAGCCAGACGCCAGGTGGTGCCGCCCTTGCCATCCTCCAGGACCACGCCCATGGCGCCGAGCTGGTCGCGGATGCGGTCCGATTCGGCCCAGTTCTTGTCGGCACGCGCGCGCAGGCGCGCGGCGATCAGCGCCTCGACCTCGGCGGCATCGACCTTGCCCTCGGCGCCAGCCTGCAGGAAGGCGTCCGCCTCCAGCTGCAATACACCCAGCACCTTCGCCAGCTCTTTCAGCCGCGCGGCCAGCCCGGCGGCGGCCGGCAGGTCGGTGTCACGCAGGCGGTTGACCTCGCGCACCATGTCGAACAGCACCGCGCAGGCTTCCGGCGAGTTGAAATCGTCGTTCATCGCCGTGGCGAAACGCTCGACGAATGCCTCGCCGCCGGCCGGCTCAGCCTGCGGCAGGCCCTTGAGCGCGTGATAGAAGCGCTCCAGCGCGCCCCTGGCTTCCTTCAGGCTGTCTTCGGAATAGTTGATCGGGCTGCGGTAATGGCTGGAAACCAGCAGGTATCGCACTACCTCCGGGTGGTACTTCTCCAGCACCTCGCGGATGGTGAAGAAGTTGCCCAGCGACTTGGACATCTTCTCGCCGTCCACGCGCACCGCACCGGCGTGCATCCAGGATGCCGCGTAGAGCTTGCCGGTGGCCGCCTCGCTCTGCGCGATCTCGTTCTCGTGGTGCGGGAACACCAGGTCCGGGCCGCCGCCGTGGATGTCGAAGGTCTCGCCCAGGCAGCAGGTCGACATCACCGAGCACTCGATATGCCAGCCGGGCCGACCGGCGCCCCACGGCGATTCCCAGCTCGGCTCGCCCGGCTTGGCGCCTTTCCAGAGGACGAAATCCAGCGGGTCCTGCTTGGATTCGTCGACCTCGATACGCGCGCCGACGCGCAGGTCCTCGATCTTCTTGCGCGACAGCTTGCCGTAGCCGACGAACTTGCCGACCCGGTAATAGACGTCGCCGTTGCCCGGCGCGTAGGCAAAACCCTTGTCGATCAGGGTCTGGATCATCGCGTGCATACCGGCGATGTGGCCGGTGGCACGGGGCTCCTGATCGGGACGCAGCACAGCGAGGCGGGCCTCGTCCTCGTGCATCGCGGCGATCATGCGCTCGGTCAGCGCCTCGAAGGATTCGCCGTTCTCCTGCGCGCGACGGATGATCTTGTCGTCGATGTCGGTGATGTTGCGCACGTAGTTCAGCTCGTAGCCGGAATGGCGCAGCCAGCGGGCAATCACGTCGAAGGCCACCATCACACGGGCGTGGCCGATGTGGCAGAAGTCGTACACGGTCATCCCGCAGACATACATGCGCACCTGGTTGCCCAGCAGCGGCTTGAAGGGTTCCTTGGTCTTGCTCAGGGTGTTGTAGATCGAAAGCATGGTCCATGTCCTGAAAAAACGGGCCACATCGCGTGGCCCGTTTCGAGTTCGACGACGTGTTACAGAAAGATCAGCCCTGGCCCCAGGAATCGCGCAGCGTCACCGTGCGGTTGAACACCGGCTGGCCGGGGCGCGAGTCCTTGAGGTCGGCGCAGAAGTAGCCTTCGCGCTCGAACTGGAAGCGCTCTTCCGGCTCGGCCCGGGCCAGCGACGGCTCGGCGCGACAACCGGTGAGCACCACCAGCGACTCCGGGTTGATGTTGTCGAGGAAGCTGGCGCCCTCCTCGGCCTTCTCCGGGTTGGCGGAGCGGAACAGGCGGTCGTACAGGCGCACTTCGCACTCGACGCTCTCGGCGGCCGGCACCCAGTGGATCACGCCTTTGACCTTGCGGCCCTCGGGGTTCTTGCCCAGGGTGTTTTCGTCGTAGGAGCAGCGCAGCTCGACGATGTTGCCGTCGGCGTCCTTGATTGCCTCGTCGGCGCGGATCACGTAGCTGCCGCGCAGGCGCACTTCGCCACCGGGAATCAGGCGCTTGTAGCCGGCCGGCGGGACTTCCTCGAAGTCGCTGGCGTCGATGTAGATCTCGCGGCCGAACGGCAGCACGCGCACGCCCATGTCCTGCTTCGGATGGCGCGCCAGCTCGAGGTTCTCCACCTGGCCTTCGGGATAGTTGGTGATCACCACCTTCAGCGGTTTGAGCACGCACATGGCGCGCGCGGCGTTGGCGTCCAGGTCCTCACGGATGGCGAACTCGAGCATGCCGATGTCGACCACGCCACCGGCGCGGTTGACGCCGATCATGTCGCAGAAGGTGCGGATCGAGGCCGGCGTGTAGCCACGGCGGCGGAAACCCGAGAGCGTCGACATGCGCGGGTCGTCCCAGCCCTGGACGTGCTTCTCGTCCACCAGCTGCTTGAGCTTGCGCTTGCTGGTGATGGTGTAGTTCAGGTTGAGCCGGGCGAACTCGTACTGGCGCGGCTGTGCGGGCACCGGCAGGTTGACCAGGAACCACTCGTACAGCGGACGGTGATCTTCGAATTCCAGGGTGCAGATCGAGTGGGTCACGCCCTCGATGGCATCCGACTGACCATGGGTGAAGTCGTAGCTCGGGTAGATGCACCACTTGTCACCGGTCTGGTGATGATGCGCATGGCGAATACGGTAGAGGATCGGGTCGCGCAGGTTCATGTTCGGCGAGGCCATGTCGATCTTCGCCCGCAGCGCACGTGCGCCATCGGGGAATTCGCCGGCCTTCATGCGCGCGAACAAATCCAGGTTCTCGGCCACCGAGCGGTCGCGGAACGGGCTGTTGCGACCCGCTTCGGTCAGCGTGCCGCGGTACTCGCGCGCTTCCTCCGGAGACAGGTCGTCGACGTAGGCCTTGCCGGCCTCGATCAGCTGGATCGCCCAGGCGTGCAACTGATCGAAATAGTTGGAGGCGTAGCGCACCTCGCCGGACCATTCGAAGCCCAGCCACTTCACGTCGCTTTCGATGGCGTCGATGTATTCCTGGTCTTCCTTGGCCGGGTTGGTGTCATCGAAACGCAGGTGGCAGTCGCCGCCGAACTCCTTGGCCAGGCCGAAGTTCAGGCAGATCGACTTGGCGTGGCCGATGTGCAGGTAACCGTTGGGCTCCGGGGGAAAGCGCGTGATGATCTTCGCGTGCTTGCCGGCGTCGAGGTCGGCCTGAACAATCGGGCGGAGAAAGTTGCTGGCGGTGGGAGTCTCTGGCTTGCTCATAGGGTCCTTGATCTTATGGTCCGTTGACGTTTCATCGCGATGGAACGTCAACGGCCTCTTCGGGTGCGCCGCGCAGGGTAGGCCGGCCAAATCAAAGCCCGTATGATAGCGAACCCGTCAACCCCCTGACAGCCGCAAAGCGGACGTGCTCGTTGATAGTGGATCGAAGGGCCGCTGCCGCCCCGCTCCGCCTTCGGCCCACCCGAATTCAACGCCCCGTCCTTTGCCAGACAAGAGTGAATTCCCATGATCAAGTTGCACACCAACCACGGCGTCATCACGCTGAACCTGTTCGAAGACAAGGCCCCGGAAACCGTGGCCAACTTCAAGGAATACGTGAAGGCCGGTCACTACGACAACACCGTGTTCCACCGTGTCATCGGCAACTTCATGATCCAGGGCGGCGGTTTCGAGCCGGGCATGAAGCAGAAGGCCACCCGCGCCACCATCAAGAACGAAGCCAACAACGGTCTCTCCAACAAGACCGGCACCGTAGCCATGGCACGCACCATGGAGCCGCACTCGGCCTCCGCGCAGTTCTTTATCAACGTTGCCGACAACACCTTCCTCGACCACAGCGCGCCGACCGTTCAGGGCTGGGGTTACGCGGTGTTCGGTGAAGTCGCCGAAGGCATGGACGTGGTCGAGAAGATCAAGGGCGTGTCCACCACCATGAAGTCCGGTCACCAGGACGTCCCGGTGGACGACGTGATCATCGAGAAAGCCGAAATCGTCGAGTGATCCCTTGATCCTGCTGATCTCCGATCTGCACCTCGAAGAACAACGCCCGGACATCACCCGGGCGTTTCTGTTTTTCCTGCAGGATCGCGCCGCACACGCCGATGCGCTGTACATCCTCGGCGACTTCTTCGAGGCCTGGATCGGCGACGACGCCATGACCCCCTTCCAGCACCGGATTGCCGGAGCCCTGCGCCAGCTGAGCGACGGCGGCACGCATATCTACCTGATGCACGGCAATCGCGACTTCATGATCGGCAAGGCCTTCTGTCGCGAAGCCGGCTGCACGTTGCTCGCCGACCCGAGCGTGGTCGAGCTGCAGGGCGAGCGCGTGCTGCTGATGCACGGCGACAGCCTGTGCACCCGCGACGTCGCCTACATGCGCCTGCGCCGCTGGCTGCGCAACCCGCTGGTGCTGCTCATTCTGCGCAATCTGACGCTGGCCACCCGGCACAGGCTCGGTCGCAAGCTGCGCAAGGAAAGCCGCATGCAGACCCGGCAGAAAGCCGCGGACATCGTCGACGTCACCCCGGATGAGGTGCTCCGGCTGATGCACGAACATGGCGTGCAGCGGCTGATCCACGGCCACACCCATCGCCCCTCACGGCATCCACTGCAGGTCGACGGCCAGCCGGCCGAACGCATCGTGCTCGGCGACTGGGATGCCCAGGGCTGGGCGCTGCAGATCGACGCCGAAGGCTATCGCCTCGACGCCTTCCCGCTCGGCTGATCAGTAGACGTCGCGCAGGTAGCGCTTCTGCTCCGCCAGGCCTCGGATGAATGCCGCGGCACGCTCTTCGTCCAACCCGCCGTGATCGCGCGCCACCTCGCGCAGGGCGGCGTCGACATCCCTGGCCATGCGGCTGGCATCGCCACACAGGTACAGGCTCGCGCCCTCCTCCAGCCAGCGCCACAGCTCCGCGCCGTTCTCGCGGATGCGTTCCTGCACGTAGATCTTCCGCGCCTGGTCACGGGAAAACGCCAGGCTCAGGCGCGTGAGAAGGCCATCGCGCTGCATCTCCTGCAGTTCGTCGCGGTAGTAGAAGTCCGATGCCTCGTGCTGTTCACCGAAGAACAGCCAGTTGCGCCCCTTATCACCGCGCATCCGCCGCTCCTGGAGAAAGGCGCGGAACGGCGCTACGCCGGTGCCGGGACCGATCATCACCATCGGCGCATCGCCATCGGCCGGCGGCCGGAAATGCTTCGAGCGCTGCACGAACACCGGGACTTCGCCGCCCTGCGCGCGGTCAGCGAGGAAGGTCGACGCCACGCCCTTGCGCTTGCCGTAGCGCACGGTCGATACGGTCAGGTGGACTTCGTCGGGGTGCGCCTTGGGGCTGGAAGCGATGGAATACAGCCGCGGCTGCAGCCGTTTCAGGCTGCCGAGCAACTCCTCGGCGGCGTAGCGGGCGGGAAACGCCTGCAGCACGTCGGCCAGTTGCCGGTTCCATAGCCAGCCGCCCAGATCGGCCCGGCGATCGCCCAGCAGCGCCTTCAGTTCGTCGCTGTGGCTGCGCTCGGCGATCAGCGCCAGGGCTTCCTGGCTCGGCCTGGCGATCTCGAAATGACTGCTCAACGCCTCGCGCAGCGGTAAATCGCCGACCCGCGCGACATTCACGAGTTGCTCGCCGTCCAGCTTAGCCAGGGAAAGCACTTCCTCGACCAGCGCCGGGCAGTTCTTCGGCCATACGCCGAGCGCATCGCCGGCCTGGTAACCCAAGCCCGACTCGCCCAGACCGAGCGCGAACAGGCGGGTTTCCTTGCCGGAGCCTTCGCCGTTGAGCTTCAGGTTGACCAGCAGCTCGGCACCCAGCGGGCGCTCCTTGCTGATCGCCTCTGCCGGTTCGGGCCTGGCGACAACGGAGGCGCCGCCAGCCGAAGGCATCGCCGCCGCGCCGCCGTGCAGCATGGGCAGCAGTTCTTCCAGCCAGGCGCCGGCGGCCTCATCGAAATCGCTGTCGCAGGTCAGGCAAGCGCGCAGCGGCGTGGCGCCGAGTTCGGCCAGGCGGCGGTCGAGGTTCCTGCCGTGCTGGCAGAACCGTTCGTAGCTGGAGTCGCCCAGCGCCAGCACCGCATACCGCAGGTTTTCCAGGCTCGCCGATGCGGCGCGCAGGCCTTCCCAGAAGCGCTGCCCGTTGTCCGGGGCATCGCCGTCGCCGAAGGTGCTGCTGAGCATCAGCACCGTGCTGGTTTCCGCCAGTCGCTGGGCCGGGAAGTCACTCATGCAGTGCGACGCCACGCCCAGCCCGGCCTCGCCCAGGCGCGCGGCAAAGCGTTCGGCCAGTGCTTCCGCGTTGCCGGTCTGCGAGGCCCAGAGCAGCGTGACCTGCGGCAGCGCCGGAGCCTGCCTGGCGGGAGCCGGCGAATGGCGACTGAACAGGCCGGCGAGCATGCCGTCCAGCCAAAGGCGCGTATCGACCGCCAACGGCGCCTGGGCCGGCAGGCTCGGCACGCCGACACCCTCGGCGGAGCGCAGGCCGCTGATGAAGCCGGACAGGTAAATCCGCTCGCTTTCAGTGAGCACCGGCGGCGCGTAGCTGGCGTCGCCGAGCCGCGCGGCGAAGGCTTCCACCGGCGCCGTCACCTCGCTCTGCGGCGTCGGGGTGCCGAGAAATCGGTGTTCGATCAGCTCGACCTTGCTCAGCGCCACGGCGCTGAACTTGAATTCGGGCTGCAAGGAAATCGGGTCAACGGCGCTGCTGGTCACGGCATTGATTGCCAGCCCCTCACCCTGCGCGTCGTTCCAATGGAACGGCGCGAAGCAGTTGCCGGGCAGCACGCGCTCGCTGACCACCACCGGCAGCACCGCCGCACCGCGCCGAGAACGGATCTGCAAGCGATCCCCCTCAGCCACGCCCAGCCGCCCGGCGTCCTCGGGGTGGATTTCCACGAAAGGGCCGGGGTTGAGCTTGTTCAAGGTGGCGACCTTACCGGTCTTGGTCAGCGTGTGCCACTGGTGCTGCACGCGCCCGGTGTTGAGCACGATGGGAAAATCGTCGTCGGGCATTTCCGCGGGGCTCATGTACGGCCTTGCGAAGAACCGCGCCTTGCCGCTCGGCGTGGCAAACGCCAGCCGGGGCAGGCTGCCGTCCTCGCGCCGGTGCAGGCGCTGGCTGATGCCGTCGTTCAGGTAGCGCCGCGGATGGCGCTCATGCCCGCCTTCCGGCGAGCACGGCCATTGCTGCGGCGCCTGGCCGAGGCTGGCGTGGCTGACGCCGCGAATGTCGTAGCCGGTCGCCGGATTGTGGAAGCGCCTGATCTCCTCGAACACCTCGCTGGCGGAGGCGTAGCTGAACGCCTCGGCGTAGCCCATGGCGCATGCCACGCGGGCGATCAACTGCCAGTCCGCGATAGCCTCGCCAGGGGGCTCGACGGCCCGTGGCGCCAGGCTGAGGGTGCGCTCGGAGTTGATCATCACGCCGTCGGCCTCGGCCCAGAGCGCGCCGGGCAGAAGGATGTCGGCGTAGCGGTTGGTTTCGCCGTCGAGAAAGGCGTCCTGGACGATTACCAGTTCGGCGGCCTGCAAGCCCGCGATCACCGTCTCGCGGTTGGCGACGCTGGCCACCGGATTGGTGCAGATGATCCAGCAGGCCTTCACCTTGCCAGCGCGCATGTCCTCGAACAGCGCCACGGTGCCGCCGCCGGTCTCGTCGCGCAGGGTGCCGCGCGGCACGCCCCAGGCGTCCTCGACGAACGCGCGGTCTTCCTCGATCAGCACCGAGCGTTGTCCCGGCAGGCCGGGCCCCATGTAGCCCATCTCCCGTCCACCCATGGCGTTGGGTTGCCCGGTGAGGGAAAACGGCCCGCTGCCCGGCCGGCAGAGGGCGCCGGTGGCCAGGTGCAGGTTGCACAGCGCATTGGTGTGCCAGGTGCCGTGGGTGCTCTGGTTCAGGCCCATGGTCCACAGGCTCATCCATTCGCCGGCTTCGCCGATCCACTGCGCCGCCTGGCGGATGTCCGCCTCGGCCAGCCCTGTCAGCGTGGCGACGTGCGCCGGCGTGTAGTGTTCGAGAAACGCCGGCAGCGCCTCCCAGCCTTCCGTGAACGCGGCGATGAAGCCTTCATCGCACTGGCCGTTCTTCCACAGCAGGTGCAGCAGGCCATTGAGCAGCGCCAGATCGGTGCCGGGACGGATCTGCAGGAACAGGTCGGCCTTGTCCGCCGTGGGGCTGCGCCGCGGATCGACGACGATCAGCCGGGCCCCGGCCTTGCGCCGGTCGAGCAGGCGCAGGAACAGGATTGGGTGACAGTCCGCCATATTCGCGCCGATCACGAAGAACAGGTCGGCATGCTCGAAGTCCTCGTAGGAACCGGGCGGCGCATCCGAACCCAGCGACAGCTTGTAGCCGCTGCCGGCGCTGGCCATGCACAGCCGCGAGTTGGACTCGATGTTGTTGGTGCGCCAGAAGCCCTTGGCCAGCTTGTTGGCCAGGTACTGCGCCTCCAGCGACATCTGCCCGGAGACATACAGCGCCAGCGCGTCGGGGCCATGGCTATCGAGAATGCCGCGCAGGCGCGACGCGGCTGCCTGGATGGCCTCCTCCAGGCCAACCTGCGCCGGCTGCTGCGGGCGCTCGCTGCGCAGGTAGGCATGCTGCAGGCGGCCGGGCGCGGTGATCGGCTGCGCGCAGGTGGTGCCCTTGGTGCACAGACGGCCGAAGTTGCTCGGATGCTGCCTGTCGCCGCTGACCTTGAGTACGCGGTTGTCCTCCACCTGCATGAGGATGCCGCAGCCCACGCCGCAATAAGGACACACACTCCTGACCGTGTTGCTCGCCATACCCGGACCTCGAATCACAGAAACAAAAAAAGGCGCCGTATCGCTCTTCCGTTTTCAACGGGAGCGGCACGGCGCCTTTGTCGTAAGGGTGCGCAATCGTTTTTGATCACGCGCAGCGAGGACGGTGCAAGGCACACGCCAGGTTTGCCATCGGGTCGACGATGCGCTCGCAGACGGCGGTTTCATTGAGTTCGGCGCCCGCCGGCAGGTACTTCGGCGATCGCGCTGCGCACCGCGCCGCGGCCCCACAACGAGGCACGGTCGACGGCGCGGCCCGTCATTGGGGCAGATTCACCAACCGGGCTCGTCGCATCGGAAGGTCGCTGGCCGCGCCGCTCGAGCGGACGCAAGGGCGTGCCGTTCCTGGCCTGGAGGTTTTTTCGTGGCACGGAACACGGCCTCGAACGCCGTTCTGGCATGGCCGCTGCATCGGTGCATTCGCCGCAGCGTGCCGTCGAAGACCGCAACGCTCCGCCAGGCAGCCTGGCGAACGGCACCACAATTCATGTGAAGAACAGGCAAAGGCGCCCGCGGACCGAAAGGTCCCGGGCGCTTTTTTTTGCCTCCAGAAAACCGTATCGGTCGGGGTAACCCATGAACTCAGCCACCTCCTTCAATCCTGTGCAAACGCTGATCGTCATCGGCAACGGCATGGTCGGCCACCACTGCGTCGAGCAACTGGTCGCCATGGGTGCCCTGCAGCGCTACCGCATCCATGTGTTCGGCGAGGAAGGCCAGCGCGCCTACGACCGCGTGCACCTGTCCGAATACTTCGGCGGTCGCGATGCCGAGTCGCTGGCCATGAGCGACGCGGCGTTCTACCAGCAGCCGGGCCTGACGCTGCATCTGGGAACGCCGGTGCTGGAGATCGACCGCCAGCGCCGCGAAGTAATCACCGCCAACGCCTGCTTCCCCTACGACAAGCTGGTGCTGGCCACCGGCTCCTACCCGTTCGTGCCGCCCATCGAGGGCGCCGAGGGCAATTCGCGCCTGGTCTACCGCACCCTCGACGATCTGGACAGCATTCGTGCCGCCGCCAGCCAGGCGCGCCGTGGCGTGGTGGTTGGCGGTGGCCTGCTCGGCCTGGAAGCGGCCAACGCGCTGAAATCCCTCGACCTGGAAGCTCATGTCGTGGAGTTCGCCCCGCGCCTGATGCCGGTGCAGCTGGACGAGCATGGCGGCGCGGCGCTGAAGGCGCGCATCGAGGCGCTGGGCGTCGGCGTGCACCTGTCGCGCGCTACCCAGTCGATCACCGCCGGCGAGCAGTACCGCTACCGGATGAACTTCGCAGAGGGCGAGTTCCTGGAAACCGATCTGATCGTGTTCTCCGCCGGTATCCGCCCGCAGGACGCCCTCGCCCGCCAGTGCGGACTGGAACTCGGACCGCGCGGCGGCATCGCCGTCGACGAGCACTGCCGCAGCAGCGACGCCGATATCTACGCCATCGGCGAATGCGCCGCCTGGAACGGCAGCGTCTTCGGCCTGGTCGCGCCGGGCTACCGGATGGCGCGCAAGGCCGCCGCCGAACTCTGCGGGCAGCCGTGCGAGCCCTTCCTCGGTGCCGACATGTCGACCAAGCTCAAGCTGCTCGGCGTGGACGTCGGCTCCATTGGCGACGCCCACGGCGCCAGCGCCGGCTCGCGCAGCTACCGCTACATCGACGAAGCCACCGCCAGCTACCGCCGCCTGGTGGTTTCCGCCGACGGCAAGCAGGTACTCGGTGCGGTGCTGGTCGGCGACAACAGCTACTACGACACCCTTCTGCAATACGCGCAGAACGGCATCGCCCTGCCCGGCGACCCGGCCAGCCTGATCCTGCCGCGCGGCGAGTCCGCGCCGGCACTGGGCGTCGACGCGCTCCCCGCGACAGCGACTATTTGCTCCTGCCACAACGTCAGCAAGGGCGCGGTGTGCTGCCAGGTAGATGACGGCATCACCGACCTCGCCGAACTCAAGGCCGCGACCAAGGCCGGCACCGGTTGCGGCGGCTGCAGCGCCCTGCTCAAGCAGGTCTTCGAGCACGAACTGAGCACCCGCGGCGTAACCGTCGACAAGAGCCTCTGCGAGCACTTCGCCTTCACCCGCCAGGAGCTCTACGGCATCGTCCGCGTGGAGGGCATCGAGAATTTCGACACGCTGCTCGCCCGCCACGGTAAGGGCGAAGTCGGCTGCGACATCTGCAAGCCGGTGGTGGGCTCGATCCTCGCCTCTTGCTGGAATCGGCCGATCATGGAGCCTTCTCTCGTGCCGTTGCAGGACACCAACGACACCTTCATGGCCAACATGCAGAAGAACGGCACCTATTCGGTGGTGCCGCGCATTCCGGGCGGCGAGATCACCCCGGACGGGCTGATCGCCATCGGCGCGGTGGCTAAGAAATACGACCTCTACACCAAGATCACCGGCGGCCAGCGCATCGACCTGTTCGGCGCGCAGCTGCATGAACTGCCGGACATCTGGGGCGAACTGATCGCCGCCGGCTTCGAGACCGGCCACGCCTACGGCAAATCCACGCGCACAGTGAAGTCCTGCGTCGGCAGCACCTGGTGCCGCTACGGCGTGCAGGACAGCGTGAAGATGGCGCTGCGCATCGAGCACCGCTACAAGGGGCTGCGTTCGCCGCACAAGCTCAAGTTCGCGGTGTCCGGTTGCACCCGCGAGTGCGCCGAGGCGCAGAGCAAGGACATCGGCGTGATCGCCACCGAACACGGCTGGAACCTTTACGTCTGCGGCAACGGCGGCATGCGTCCGCGACATGCCGAGTTGTTCGCCACCGACCTCGACGACGAAACCCTGATCCGCACCATCGATCGCCTGCTGATGTTCTACATCCGCACCGCCGACAAGCTGCAGCGCACCTCGGTCTGGCGCGAATCGCTGGAGGGCGGGCTCGACTACCTCAAGGCCGTGGTCATCGACGACAGCCTGAGCCTGGCCGGCGAACTGGAGGCGCAGATGCAACTGGTGGTGGACCGTTACGAATGCGAATGGGCGAACGCCCTCGCCGACCCGGACAAGCTCAAGCGCTTCCGCACCTTCGTCAACGACCGCGGCGGCGACCCCGACATCCGCTTCGTCAAGGAGCGCGGCCAGCGCCGCCCGGCAGGCGCCAACGAACCCGAACTGATTCCCCTGACCGTGGAGAACGTCTGATGAACACTTCGAGAGAAACGCCCGCGGCGATGGGCGGCAACCACTGGCGGGAGGTCTGCGGCGAGCGCGACCTGGTCGCCGAGTCCGGCGTGGTGGTGCTGCTCGAGGGTCGGCAGATCGCGCTGTTCTACCTGCCGCAGCAGGCCGACCGGCCGCTCTATGCCCTCGACAACCGCGACCCGAAATCCTCCGCCAACGTGATTGGCCGCGGCATCGTCGGCCAGCTCGGTGGCGAACTGGTCATCGCCTCGCCGCTGTACAAGCAGCACTTCCGCCTGGAAGACGGCAGTTGCGTGGAGTATCCAGACCAACGCCTGCGCGCCTGGCCGGTGCGCTTGCGCGACGGCAAGGTGGAGGTGTTCGACGGGGAGTGAGGATGACGGCATCCGTAGCCCGACCTGGCACGGCGCTACCCTCCTGCGCTATCCACGCAAAAAGCCGGCCCGCGGTGCGACCGCTTTTTGCCCTTGAGCTTGCCTCCCGGCGGCGTGCCCATTAACCCGGCAATTGTCTGGTAAAGTCGCGGGCGCGCCACAGGGAAGCAGGAAGCATGGATAAGAAGTCGCTCTCCGAACGAGACATCTGCAGCAAATACATATCGCCAGCCATTCAGCAGGCCGGCTGGGATATGCACAAACAAGTGCGTGAAGAGGTCGGCTTCACCAAGGGCCGGATCATCGTACGGGGCAAGCTGCACAGCCGAGGCGAGTCCCGACGTGCCGACTACATCCTCTATCACCGCCCCAACCTGCCCATCGCCGTGATCGAGGCCAAGGACAACAAGCATTCGCTGGGCGCCGGCATGCAGCAGGCGCTTGGCTATGCCGAAGCGCTGGACGTGCCCTTCGTATTTTCCAGCAACGGCGATGGCTTTCTCTTCCATGACCGCAGCGGCACCGGCAGCCAGGTGGAAACCGCGCTGAGCCTCGACCAGTTCCCCAGCCCCGACCAGCTCTGGCAGCGCTATTGCCAGTGGAAGGGCCTGGATGCCCCGGCCAGGCAGAAAGTCGAGGCACCGTACTACGACGACGGTTCCGGGCACACCCCGCTATTACCAGATGAACGCCATTAACCGTACCGTCGAAGCGGTGGCCCGTGGGCAGGATCGCATCCTGCTGGTGATGGCAACCGGCACCGGAAAGACCTACACCGCCTTCCAGATCATCTGGCGTCTGTGGAAGTCCGGGCAGAAGAAACGCATTCTGTTCCTTGCCGACCGCAACATCCTGGTCGACCAGACCAAGACCAAGGACTTCAAACCCTTCGGCCCGGCGATGACCAAGATCGCCAAGCGGCAGATCGACAAGTCCTACGAGATATACCTGTCGCTGTACCAGGCCGTCACCGGCGCCGAAGAAGACAAGAACATCTACAAGCAGTTTTCCCGCGACTTCTTCGACCTCATCATCATCGACGAATGCCATCGCGGCAGCGCCGCCGCGGACTCGGCCTGGCGCGAGATCCTCGACTACTTTTCCAGCGCCACCCATATCGGCCTGACTGCCACACCCAAGGAAACCAAAGAGGTTTCCAGCAGCACCTACTTCGGCGAGCCGGTGTACAGCTACAGCCTCAAACAAGGCATCGAAGATGGCTTTCTCGCCCCTTACAAGGTGGTGCGCATCGACTTCGACAAGGATCTGCAAGGCTGGCGCCCGCCCAAGGGCATGCGCGACAAGAACGGCGAACTGATCGAAGACCGCATCTACGACCTCAAGGACATGGATCGCCAACTGGTCATCGAAGCGCGCACCTGGACGGTGGCGGCGAAGGTCAGCGAGTTCCTCAAGGCCACCGACCCGTACCAGAAGACCATCATCTTCTGCGACGACATCGACCACGCCGAGCGCATGCGCCAGGCTCTGGTCAACCTCAATCCCGAGCGCATCGCCGAGAACCGCAAGTACGTCATGCGCATCACCGGCGATGACCAGGAGGGCAAGGCCGAGCTGTACAACTTCATCGACCCCGAACTGCGCTACCCGGTCATCGCCACCACCAGCAAGCTGCTGACCACCGGGGTGGACGCCCAGACCTGCAAGCTAATCGTGCTCGACCAGCACATCAAGTCCATGACCGAGTTCAAGCAGATCATCGGCCGTGGCACGCGTATCAACGAGGATTACGGCAAGTACTGGTTCACCATCATGGACTTCAAGAAAGCCACCGAACTGTTCGCCGACCCGGCCTTCGACGGCGAGCCCGTGGTGATCTACAGCCCTGAAGGGGATGCGTCCCCCGTTCCGCCGGACAGCCCACTGGATGAAGAAGACGGCATCGTCGACGGTGGCGACTGGCTGCCCGAAGAAAACGAAGCCGACGGCGGCGAAGAGGCCAAGAAGCGCATCAAGTACGTGATCGACGGCGTGCCGATCTACGTCCTCGCCGAACGCGTGCAGTACTACGGGCCGGACGGCAAGCTGATCACCGAATCGCTGCGGGACTACACCCGCACCTGCGTGCAGAAACAGTTCGCCTCGCTCGATGACTTCCTGCGCCTGTGGAGCAGTGCCGAACAGAAGAAGGCCATCATCGACGAACTCGCCGCCCAGGGCGTGATGTGGGAAGCGCTGGCCGAAGAAGTCGAGGCCAAGCGCGGCCAGGCGCTCGACCCCTTCGACCTGATCTGCCACGTCGCCTTCGACCAGCCTCCGCTGACCCGCAAGGAGCGCGCCGAGCAGGTGAAGAAGCGCAACTACTTCGCCAGATACTCCGGCGCCGCCCGCCAGGTGCTGGAGGCCCTGCTCGACAAGTACGCCGATACCGGCATCGAGCATATCGAGGACATCCGCATTCTTCGCCTCGCGCCGTTCAGCCAGATCGGCGCACCCATGGAGCTGGTCGGGGCGTTTGGTGACCGTGCCGGTTACGACAAGGCTCTGCACGAGCTGGAAGCCGAGCTTTACGCAGGCTAGCCATACCCTTGTAGGCTGGGTTAGCCGCGCAGCGGCGTAACCCAGCAACGCCCAATCTCATTACAATCCCCCGCTTTTGCAGCACCTCTCGAGAAATCGTCATGTCCATCAGCTCAACCATCAAATCCATCCAGGACATCATGCGCAAGGACGTCGGCGTCGACGGCGACGCCCAGCGCATCGGCCAGCTCGTGTGGATGCTGTTCCTCAAGATCTTCGATGACCGCGAGCTGGAATGGGAGCTGATGGACGATAACTACCGCTCGCCAATCCCCGAGAGCTGCCGCTGGCGTACCTGGGCGGCCAACCCGGAAGGCATCACCGGTGAGGAGCTCAAGCAGTTCATCGACAACAACCTCTTCCCGCAACTGCAGAACCTCCACGAATACAGCACCACCCCGGCGGCCTATGTGGTGCGCGGTGTGTTCGAGGATGCCTACAACTACATGAAGTCCGGCCAGCTCATCCGCCAGGTGATCAACAAGATTCAGGAGGGCGTGGACTTCAACAAGGCGCGGGAGCGACACGAGTTCGGCAACCTTTACGAGCAACTGCTGCGCGATCTGCAGAACGCCGGCAACGCCGGCGAGTTCTACACCCCGCGCCCGGTCACCGAATTCATGGTGCGCATGGTCGACCCCAAGCTGCACGAGAAGGTCATGGACCCGGCCTGCGGCACCGGCGGCTTTCTTACCTGTGCCATCGATCACAAGCGCAATCGCTACGCGAACACCGCCGAGGACGAGCGCGTGCTGCAAGCCAGCATCTTCGGTGTGGAGAAAAAGCCGCTGCCGCACCTGCTGGCCACCACCAATATGATCCTGCACGGCATCGAGGTGCCCAGCCAGATCAGGCACGACAACACCCTGGCGCGCCCGCTGATCAGTTGGGGACCAGGCGAGCGCGTCGACTGCATCGTCGCCAACCCGCCGTTCGGCGGCATGGAAGAAGACGGCATCGAAAGCAACTTCCCCGCCGCCTTCCGCACCCGCGAAACCGCCGACCTGTTTCTGGTGTTGATCATGCACCTACTCAAGGACGGCGGCCGCGCCGCCGTGGTGCTGCCGGATGGCTTTCTGTTCGGCGAAGGCATCAAGAGCCGCATCAAGGAAAAGCTGCTCACCGAATGCAACCTGCACAGCATCGTTCGCCTGCCCAACGGCGTGTTCAACCCCTACACCGGAATCAAGACCAACCTGCTGTTCTTCACCAAGGGCACGCCGACCAAACAGGTGTGGTTCTACGAGCACCCGTACCCGGCCGGGGTAAAGAACTACTCCAAGACCCGCCCCATGCGCATCGAAGAATTCGCCATGGAGGAAGCCTGGTGGGGCAGCGAGGCCGACGGCTTTGCCGCGCGAGTGGAGAACGAATTCGCCTGGAAGGTCAGCCTGGACGAGATCAAGGCGCGCAACTGGAACCTGGACTGCAAGAACCCGCACGTCGGTGAGCAGATCAGCCACGACCCGGATGAGCTGCTGCGTAACTATGCCGCCCTGCAAGGTGAGATCGGCGAGCTGCGTGACCAGCTCAAGGCCGTGCTGGCCGAAGCGCTGGAACGCCAGTGAGCTCCTGGGGGGCACGAGCATGAACAGCGAAATTGCGATCTATGAAAGCGCCAACGGCCAGATTGCCGTCACCGTCGAGCACGACAGTGTCTGGCTGAAACAGGAACAACTGGCCGAGCTGTTTGGTCGTGACCGTACGGTGATCGGACGGCATATTCGCAACGTTTTCGCCGAGGGGGAGCTGGAGCGTGAAAGCAATGTGCAAAATCTGCACATTGCCGGTTCCGACAAGCCTGTGGCCTTTTACAACCTCGACGTGATCATCTCGCTGGGCTACCGGGTCAAATCGCGCGAGGGTACACGCTTCAGGCAATGGGCCAATCAGGTACTCAAGCAACACCTGACCCAAGGCTACAGCCTCAACCGCGAACGTTTCGAGGCCAACGCCCGCGAGCTGGAAGCGGCACTGGAGCTGGTGCGCAAGACGGCACGCGCGCCCGAGCTGGATAGCGAGGGTGGCCGTGGGCTGGTGGAAATCGTCAGC
The DNA here is from genome assembly GCF_029959715.1 of Pseudomonas sp. PS02288. Classification (NCBI taxonomy): domain Bacteria; kingdom Pseudomonadati; phylum Pseudomonadota; class Gammaproteobacteria; order Pseudomonadales; family Pseudomonadaceae; genus Pseudomonas; species Pseudomonas sp. PS02288. The sequence continues at coordinate 160,388 of NZ_JASCPA010000002.1, forward strand.
CGCTACACCCAGACCTTTCTCTGGCTACAGCGTTATGACGAAGGCCTGCTCAGCGAACCCGCCGGCAGCCCCGGCGGCGAATTGCCCAGCCTGGCTCGCGCGCGCCAGCACCTGCAGAGCCTGAAAGCCCAGTTGATGGCCCGCGGCGAAGCCAGCGACCTGTTCGCCCGCGAACGCGGCGACGGTCTTGGCGCCCTGCTCGGCAACCTGGAGCAGAGCGTGTTCGGCGAGCCGGCCTACCCCAGCCTGGAAAGCCGCGCCGCGCACCTGCTGTATTTCGTGGTCAAGAACCACCCCTTCGCCGACGGCAACAAGCGCAGCGGCGCCTACCTGTTCGTTGACTTCCTGCACCGTAACGGTCGCCTGCTCGACGCCCAGGGGCACCCGCTGATCAACGACACCGGCCTGGCCGCCCTCACCCTGCTGGTCGCCGAGTCCGCCCCGGCACAGAAAGACACCCTGATTCGCCTGATCATGAACATGCTCGCCCCGGAACCCCGCCCATGACCGCTTTGCTTACCGTTAACCTGCCACTGCTGGCCGGCGCGCCCAATGGCATCAAGAAACTGCGTGAGCTGATTCTGGAACTGGCGGTGCGCGGCAAGCTGGTGCCGCAGGATCCGAATGATGAGCCGGCTAGTGAGTTGCTCAAGCGCATTGCCGAGGAAAAGGCGCGGTTGGTCGCTGAGGGGAAGATCAAGAAGCAGAAGCCGCTGACTGGAAGAGATGACGAGGCTCCAACATTTGAGCTTCCAGCAGGATGGGCATGGGCTCGGCTATCTGATGTTGTGAACGTCCTTAATGGTCGGGCCTACAAAAAAGAAGAGCTGCTCGACGCTGGAACGCCCGTTCTTCGTGTTGGTAACTTGTTCACATCCAATAATTGGTACTACTCAAATCTAACTCTTGAAGAGGATAAGTACTGCAACCCTGGCGATCTGCTATTTGCATGGTCTGCCTCCTTTGGCCCCTTCATATGGCAGGGTGAACGCTCGATTTATCACTATCACATCTGGAAGCTCGACTTTTACGCTCAAGGTCAGCTCAGCAAGCATTACCTTTACAACTTCCTGCTGGAGCAAACGCAAGAGATCAAAGCCGCGGGGCATGGCGTTTCCATGGTTCACATGACCAAAGAGAAAATGGAAAAACTGGCAGTCCCTGTACCTCCGCTTGCCGAACAACACCGCATCGTCGCTAAAGTCGATGAACTGATGGCCCTGTGCGATCGGCTGGAAGCCCGGCAGACCAATGCCGATAGCGCACACGCTCAACTGGTGCAGGCGCTGCTGGACAGCCTGACCCAGGCCCGCGATGCCGAGGACTTTGCACAAAGCTGGCAGCGCCTGGCCGAACACTTCCACACCCTGTTCACCACCGAATCCAGCATCTACGCCCTCAAGCAAACCCTGCTGCAACTGGCGGTGATGGGCAAACTGGTGCCGCAAGATCCGAGCGATGAGCCGGCCAGTGAGTTACTGAGGCGGATTGCCGAGGAAAAGGCGACTTTGATTGCAGAAGGCAAAATCAGAAAGCAGAAGCAGCTTGCAGAGATCACTGAGGAAGAGAAGCTGTTTGAGCTAGCACCGGGGTGGGAGTGGAGCCGCTTGGGTGAGCAGGTGATTGAAAGTGGTGCTGGTTGGAGTCCTAGTTGCGAACCGAGGCCAAGGGAAAGAAACGACTGGGGGGTTCTGAAAGTCAGTGCCGTCTCATGGGGTGTTTACCGCCCCGAGGAAAACAAGGCGCTTCCAGTGAGTTTGGAAGCCCGACCCGAGCATGAGGTTGCAGAAGGCGATTTCCTAGTTTCCCGCGCCAACACTGCGGAGCTCGTAGCACGTAGTGTCGTGGTGGATTCGACACCGAGCCGTTTGATGCTAAGTGACAAGATCGTACGACTGAGGCTGACAAAACTTTGTGATGCCCATTATTTAAACTTAGTAAACAGTGCCACACATGCTCGCCAGTACTATGCCCGGGTAGCAGGAGGCACTAGCAGCTCCATGAAGAACGTTTCGCGCGAGCAGATCCTTAGCCTGCCAATTGCCGTGCCTCCTCTCCTGGAACAACACCGCATCGTCGCCAAGGTCGATCAGCTAATGTCGCTCTGCGACCAACTCAAAGCCCGCCTTAACCAGGCCCGCCAGGTGCATGAGCAACTAGCCTGTGCCCTGGTCGAGCAGGCCGTGGCCTAACCAACAGGAGTGCAGGGATGCCCATTCGCACGCAAATCTGGACGGTCGGCGCGCAGCCGGCGCCGCTGAAAACCGCCGTTCTGGCCAGCGAGCAGTTTCTTGAAGACATGATCGTCAGCGCCCCGGCGTTGCTCTCCGAGGACTGGCTGCTGATCGGCCGGCAGGAAAGCACCGGCCAGGGCGGGCGCATCGACCTGCTGGCGCTCGCGCCGGATGCCTCGCTGGTGCTGATCGAACTCAAGCGCGAGCGCACTCCGCGTGAGGTGGTGGCGCAGGCGCTGGACTATGCGGTGTGGGTCGAGCGCCTGCAGGCCAACGATATCGAGGCCATCTACCAGCGCTTCAAGCCCGGCGCCGACCTGGCGGCGGACTTCCAGGCGCGCTTCGGCGCGCCGCTGGAGGCCGAGGCGCTGAATCAGAACCTTCAGATCGTCATCGTCGCCGCCGAGCTGGATGCCAGCAGCGAGCGCATCGTCGGCTACCTGAGCGAGCGCGATATCGCCATCAACGTGCTGTGCTTCCAGGTATTCCACCTGGGTGAACAGGCCCTGATCAGTCGCAGCTGGCTGCTCGACCCCGTCGATGCCCCCCAGGCTGCCGGCGCCAGCAAGCCGGGCACGCCGAGCGAACCCTGGAATGGCGAGTACTACTGTTCCTTTGGCCACGGTGGGGCTCGCTCCTGGAGCGACGCCAGGGAACTGGGCTTCATCTGCGGCGGCGGTGGTAGCTGGTACAGCAACAGCTTGAAGATGCTCGCACCCGGCGACCGGGTTTGGGTCAACGTGCCTCAGCAGGGCTATGTGGGCGTAGCGCGGGTCACCGGTTACGCGACGCCGGCAGCGGAGTTCCTTGTCGATTACCAGGGTCGGGAAGTTCCCGTGTTGGAGCTGGCAAAAGGCGCGAGTTACCACAGCGAGTTCATCGACGACCCCGAACACAGCGAGTACTTCGTGTCGGTCGACTGGCTGCACAGCGTGCCGCTGGAACACGCGGTGAAAGAGGTCGGTCTGTTCGGTAACCAGAACACCATCTGCCGCCCGACCACGCCCAAGTGGCGCTGGACGGTGGACCGGCTCAAGGAACGTTTCGGCGTCGTCTGATCACACCGCCGACGCGGCCAATGCACCAAAGTGAAGTCCGGCGCACTACTTGGTGACAGAAAGCAGGAACACGCGAAGCCCGATCACCCCAGTGCTCAGCCGTGAAAGGGCCTGTTACGCGTCGACAACCTGAAAACTGCAGCGTTCTTGACGAGGAAATTCGCTCCATGGCCGGTTAGCTCCGATAAAACGAGTCCATGGCCCGGTCCTTGCTATCAATACAGCGCGGATGATCCCCATGGTCATCCACCTCCTGACAAAGGCGTCAGGGCATCCACCCGATAACGGGACGATGCTCTGGCGTTTTTTTTTGCGCCTGAAAAAGATGAGGGGATTCACGATGAACTCCAGTTTCCTGAAAGCCGGCCACACGCCGACGCTGTTCGCGGCCTTCCTGTATTTCGACCTGAGCTTCATGGTCTGGTACCTGCTCGGGCCGATGGCCGTGCAGATCGCCACCGACCTGCAACTGACCACCCAGCAGCGCTCGATGATGGTGGCCACGCCGATTCTCGCCGGGGCGGTGTTCCGCCTGATCCTCGGCTTTTTCGCCGACCGGACGTCGCCCAAGACCGCCGGGATCTTCGGCCAATGCGTGGTCATCGCCGCGCTGGCGGTGGCCTGGCTGGCGGGTGTGCACAGTTACGAGCAAACGCTGCTGCTCGGGCTGTTCCTCGGCTTTGCCGGCGCCTCCTTCGCCGTCGCGCTGCCGCTGGCGTCGCAGTGGTATCCACCGCAGCACCAGGGCAAGGCGATGGGCATCGCCGGTGCCGGCAACTCCGGCACGGTGTTCGCCGCGCTGTTCGCGCCGGCGCTGGCGAAGATGTTCGGCTGGAACGACGTGTTCGGCTTTGCCCTGATTCCGCTGGTGATCACCCTCGCGTTGTTCGTGCTCTGCGCCCGTAACGCCCCCCGGCGACCGGCACCGAAGCGGATGGCCGACTATGCTCGCGCCCTCGGCGACAAGGACAGCTGGTGGTTCATGTTCTTCTACAGCGTGACCTTCGGCGGCTTCCTCGGCCTGGCCAGCGCCCTGCCCGGCTACTTCCACGACCAGTACGGCCTCGACCCGGTGACCGCGGGTTACTACACCGCCGCCTGCGTGTTCGGCGGCAGCCTGTTCCGACCGCTGGGTGGCGCACTGGCCGACCGCATCGGCGGCATCCGCAGCCTGCTGGCGATGTACACCCTCGCCGCCATCTGCATCGCCGCGGTGGGCTTCCACATCGCCAGTTCGCTGGTGGCGCTGAGCCTGTTCGTGGTCGCGCTGCTGAGCCTCGGCGCGGGTAACGGCGCGGTGTTCCAGCTGGTGCCGCAGCGCTTTCATCGCGAGATCGGCGTGATGACCGGATTGATCGGGATGGCCGGCGGCATCGGCGGCTTCCTGCTGGTGTCCGGCCTCGGTGCGGTGAAGCAGGCCACCGGCGATTACCAGCTCGGCCTGTGGCTGTTCGCCAGCCTGGCGGTGGTTGCCTGGTTCGGCCTGTGCGGCGTCAAGCGCCGCTGGCGCACCACCTGGGGCTCCGCGGCCTCCACCGCAGCGCGCGTCTGAGCCCGCGCATGTCGCTCAAGCTCGTCATCGGCGAAGCCAGCGCCACCGGCCCGTGCGAGGAGAACCAGGACGCGTTGCGCAGCGTGCTGCCGGAACCCTCGCTGGCCGGCAGCAAAGGCTGCCTGTTCGCCCTGGCCGACGGCGTGAGCTACTGCGCCGACGGCCGCCTGGCGGCGCAATCCAGCGTTCAGGCCCTGACGCAGGACTACTACGCCACGCCGGAAACCTGGAGCGTGGCGCAGAGCCTGGAAAAACTGCTGCAGGCGCAGAACCGCTGGCTGCAGACCGCCGGCAACGGACAGCCACTGCTGACCACCCTGTCGGCGCTGGTGCTGCGCGGGCGGCGCTTCACCCTGGCGCATGTCGGCGATTGCCGGGCCTACTGCTGGCGCGACGGCGGACTGCGCCGGCTGAGCCAGGACCATGTCTGGCAACAACCGGGCATGCAGCATGTGCTGACCCGCGCCCTGGGCCTGGAAAGCCATCTTGTGGCCGACTTCAGCGAGGGCGAGCTGAACGTCGGCGACACCCTCCTGCTGCTCAGCGACGGCGTGTGGAGCACCCTGGGCGACGCCGGCGTGCGCAGCGTGCTGCAGGCCACCAACGACCCTCGCTCCGCCGCGCAGGCACTGGTGCATGCCGCGCACTGCGCCGGCAGCCAGGACAATGCCAGTGCGCTATTGATTTACGTGGAAGCGCTGCCGGAAAGCGACTGGCAGGACCAGGCCGCCAGTTGGCCACCGGCGCCGGTGCTCAAGCCGGGCCAGCGTTTCGAGGGCTGGCAGGTGCTGGCGCTGCTCAGTGAATCGCAGCAGTCGCGGCGCTATCGCGTGGCCGACGAGCAGGGCCGCCACTGGCTGCTGAAGACGCTGCCCGCGGCGCTGGCCGAGGATGGATCGGCCGCCCAGGCACTGATGATGGAGGAATGGTTGCAGCGCCGCGTGCCGGGCCGCGCCTTCGTCGAGATCCATCCGCTGCCCCGGCGTCGCCACCTTTACTACGTGCAGCGCGAGTACACCGGTCGCAGCCTCGCCGAGCAGCTCGAGGCGGACGGCCCCTTGCCGCTGGGCGAATGGCTGGATTGCGCGACGCGCCTGCTCCGCGCGGTCGGCCAGTTGCACCGGCGCAACATCCTGCACCGCGACATCAAGCCGGAGAACCTCCACCGTGGCGTGGACGGCGAGCTGCGCCTGCTGGATTTCGGCCTGGCCTATTGCCCCGGGCTGTCGCGCGACGGTGCCTACGGCCTGCCGGGCACGCCCAGCTACATCGCCCCGGAGTGCTATCACGGCGCCACGCCTGAGCCGCGCCAGGACCTGTTCGCCATCGGCGTCACGCTGCATCGGCTGCTCACCGGGCAGTTTCCCTATGGCGAGGTCGAGGCGTTCCAGGTTCCGCGCTTCCATTCGCCGCCGGTGAGTGCGGCCAGACGCCGGCCGGAACTGCCGGCCTGGCTCGACGCCTGGCTGGCGCGCTGCCTGGCCAGCGATCCGGCCGACCGTTTCGAAACCGCCGAAGAAGCCCTGCTGCAGCTGGAACAGGGCGAACGCCAGCCGCCAACCCTCGCGCGCCCGCTGTTGCAGCGCGAACCCCTGAAAACCTGGCGGGCGATCGCCGGGGTGTCGTTGTTGCTCAACCTGGCACTGATCCTCACCTGGCTCTATCGGCACTGAGACCGACCGCCAACCACCTGACGAGGTAGACCCATGAATGCGAAAGTCTGGCTGATCGGCGCCGGCCCCGGCGATCCGGAACTCCTCACCCTCAAGGCCGTGCGTGCCCTGGGCGAAGCCGAGGTGGTGCTGCTCGACGACCTGGTCAATCCGCAGGTCCTCGCGCACTGCCCGCAGGCGCGCGTCCTGCGCGTAGGCAAGCGCGGCGGATGCCGCTCCACTCCGCAGGCATTCATCCAGCGCCTGATGTTGCGCTACGCCCGCCAGGGCCGCTGCGTGGCACGCCTGAAGGGCGGCGACCCGTGCATCTTCGGCCGTGGCGGCGAAGAAGCGGCATGGCTGGCCGGGCACGGCGTCGCCTGCGAAATCGTCAACGGCATCACCGCCGGGCTGGCCGCCGCCACCCAGTGCGGCATCCCGCTTACCCTGCGCGGCGTGGCTCGCGGAGTGACGCTGGTCACGGCGCATACCGAGGACGGCGCCAGCCCCGACTGGTCGGCCCTGGCGCGCAGCGGCACGACGCTGGTGGTCTACATGGGCGTGGCCAAGCTGGGCGAAACCCGCAATCATCTTCTGGCCGGAGGCCTCCCCGCCGACACCCCGGTGGCGATGATCGAGCAGGCCTCGCTGCCGGGCCAGCGCGAGTGCCGCTCCACGCTCTCGCGCATGCAACGGGACGCCGCGGACTTCGCCCTGCAAAGCCCTGCCGTGCTGGTGATCGGCGAAGTAGCGGCATGCCACGTGCATCAGTTCGCCGGTGCCTCCATGCGCGACCATGGAGCGGCCGCGATCCTTTGAAGGAGCAAGACCATGACCGACGACAGCATGCCCGCCGCCCTGCGCTTCATGCTCGCCGCCCGCCGCTGCGAACTGCAGAGCCTGGAAAGCCTGGCCGTCACCTGCGAACTGGTGACGCTGATCAGCCAACTGGTGCATGCGCTGCAGAAGGAGCGCGGCTACTCGAACATGTACCTGGGCAACGTTCAGGAGCGCCTGCTGACGACCCTCGAGCGCCTCAGCGACGAGTCCCGACATAGCGAGAAGCAGCTGCGCGACTGCCTGGAGCAGCTCGATCTCGGCGGCTCGGCGGATAACGCGCGGCTGCTCAACCGGATCGCCTTCGTGCTCTACAGCCTCGACGACCTGCCGCGCCTGCGCCGCCGCGTCCGCGAACAGCGGGTGACCTCCAGCGAAGCGATGACGGGCTTCACGCGCCTGATCGGTGGCCTGCTCGCCGTGGTCTTCGAGGCCGCCGACACCGCCCTCGACCCCGAGCTCACCCGCGCCCTGGTGGCGATGTTCAACTTCATGCAGGGCAAGGAACTCGCCGGCCAGGAACGCGCGACCGGCGTCGCCGGGTTCGCCGCCGGCTACCTCGACGACGCGCAGCACGAACGAATGCGCCACCTGCTCGAAGGCCAGCAGCGCTGCTTCGACATCTTCCGCGAGTATGCCAATGCCTCCGCGCTGGCGGCCTGGGAAGATCTCCTGGCGGGCGACATGGAGGCCCAATTGCGTTCGCTGCGCGGGGTCGCGCAACGCACGGCGGAGAACGCGACGGTGGACGCCGATCTCGGCGAGCTGTGGTTCGACGTCTGCACCCGGCGCATCGATGCGATGAAACAGGTCGAGAACCTGCTGGCCCGGGACCTGCTGCAACGCTGCCGGCAAAGCATCGCCGACGCCAGCGCCGATCTCGACAACCACCGCGCGCTGCTCAAGCGCCTGGTCGGGAATGCGGCGAACACCCAGCCGGTGCTGTTCAACGTCCAGGGCACCGCGCTCGACGGCGCGCCGCAGGACGGTATCGGTAGCCAGCTGAACCGCTCGATCCTCGACCTGGTTCACGAACAGACGCAGCGCCTGCAAGCATTGGGCGAGGAATTGAAGGACGCGCGCAGCACCCTCAGCGAGCGCAAGCGCGTCGATCAGGCGAAAAACCTGCTGATGAAACGCTATCAACTGAGCGAGCAGGCCGCCCACGAGCAACTGCTGCGCACGGCGATGGACAGCGGCAAACGCCTGGCCGAGGTGGCCGACCAGGTGATGACCCACCTGCGCAAGGAAGCTGCCAACCCGGCACGGGGTTGAACGGATTGGCGAATGCCTGATCGATCAGGCCGGCACGCCGCTGTGGAAGCGGAACTCGCTGTCCGGGCTCTGGATCAGCTCGGCTTCCGCCGCCCTCACCCGCTCGACCGTCTGCTCGACATCCGCGGCGTCGCCGTACTGGTAGGCGAAGCGCAGGTAGTTCTGGAAATGCCGGCCCTCGGACTTCAGCAGCCCGTAGTAGAACTTGCCCAGCTCCTCGTCCAGATGCGGAACCAGCGCGGCGAAGCGCTCGCAGCTGCGCGCTTCGATGAAGGCGCCCACCACCAGCGTGTCCACCAGCTTCTGCGGCTCATGGCTGCGCACCGTGCTGCGCAGGCCGGAGGCGTAGCGGCTGGCGGAAACCGGGCGCAGGCCGATTCTGCGCTTCTTCAGCAGGCGCAGGACCTGCTCGTGGTGCACCAGCTCCTCGCGGGCCAGGCGGGACATATAGTTGATCAGGTCGACATGCGCGTTGTAGCGGGCGATCAGGCTGAGCGCCGTGGACGCGGCCTTGAACTCGCAGTTCTTGTGATCCAGCAGCATCACGTCCTGCTGCTGCAACGCGGCGGCGATCCAGGCGTCCGGCGTGCTGCAGCCGAGGAATTCACCGATCTCAGGCAGCATGCGCGCGCTCCCCATGAAGCGGAAGGTGAACGGCGGAACGCGGGGAGACGGTGTGGAAAGGCATGGCGGCTCGGGTCGATATCGCGAAGCGCAGCATTATACGAATGCACCGTCGCAGGGCCAGCCTGGCGCGGTTGATATGCATCAAGCGCGGCGCCGGACCCTGCGTCTACAGTCATTCGGGTCGAAACAGGCAACGAGGGACAGCACCATGCACGCCATCCGCAGCATCCTGGTGGTCATACAGCCCGATCAGACCGACGACCTGGCGCTCAAGCGCGCCCGCCTCATCGCCGGCGTAACCCAATCGCACCTGCATCTGCTGGTCTGCGACAACAAGCGCCAGCACGCCAGCTACCTCAACGAACGGGTCAGCGAACTGGAACGCGACGGTTACAGCGCCAGCGCGCAGCAGGCCTGGCAAGAGAGTCCGCACCAGACGGTGATCAACGCCCAGCAGGCCGAAGGCTGCGGGCTGGTGATCAAGCAGCACGTGGCGGAAAGCGCCCTCAAGCGCCTGCTGCTGACGCCGGATGACTGGAAACTGCTGCGTTACTGCCCTGCCCCGGTGCTGATGGTGAAAACCGACAGGCTCTGGACCGGCGGCAAGGTGCTCGCCGCCGTCGATGTCGGCAACGCGGACAGCGAGCACCGCACGCTGCACGCCAGCATCGTCAGTCATGCCTACGACATCGCCGAGCTGGCCAATGCCTCGCTGCACGTCGTCAGCGCCCATCCGGCGGCGATGCTTGCTTCTGCCGATCCGACCTTCCAGCTCAGCGAGACCATCGAGGCGCGCTACCGGGAGGCGTGCGCGGTGTTCCAGACGGAGTACGACGTGCCGGCGGATCGCCTGCACGTCTGCGAAGGCCCGGCCGACGTGGTGATTCCCCAGGTGGCGGACCAGTTGCACGCCGCCGTCACGGTGCTCGGCACGGTGGGGCGCAGCGGGTTTTCCGGAGCGCTGATCGGCAATACCGCCGAAGTGGTGCTGGATTCGCTGGACAGCGACGTGCTGGTGTTGAAGCCGGACGACATCATCGACCACCTCGAGGAACTCGTCGCCCAGCGCTGAACGATGCCCATGAAAAAGCCGCCTGCGGGCGGCTTTTTCGTTACGCAGCGTCGCGTCAGGGAAAGCGCTGCTCGACGCCTTCGCGGAGGAATTTCGGGGCGATGTAGCGCTCGTAGTGCGCCTCGGACAGGATGAAGAACTCGCGGTCGATGGCGTCGCGCAGGTCCGGCAGCGTCCAGCCGCGAAACTCCGGCATCAGCACCACGCCATAGGCATCCAGTTGGCTGATCACCCGCGCGCCGCGCGCGATCAACTGGTAGGCCCAGCAGTACGGCGACTGTTCGGGGACGAAGCGGATCTGCCGCTGTTCGAGCTGCTGGCGCAGGCGCGAGGTATCGAACACCTCCAGCTTGGCCTGCATGACCTGATCGAGAAGCACCTCGAGACGCGCCCACACCGCGCGGCGCTCGTCGTCGTTATAGGCGTTCCAGTTGACCACTTCATGGTGGAAGCGCTTGCAGCCTCGGCAGACCAGATCGCCGTAGACGGTGGAGCAGAGACCGACGCAGGGCGTCTTGATGCGCTGATTGGACATGGTGAACAACGAAAGGCGGGCGGCGAAACAGGCCGGCATCTTAGCCCTTTGTCTAACACCGGTCACCCCACCCGACTGCCGGTCCGCGGCTTAACTTCGCACCCGTTTTCCGGTAGGATGAGCTCCGCCGTTTTCGGCGCCAATGTCCGTTCGAAGCTGTTTTCAAAGCGTCACGAGCACAGTAACTCCCGTCAGGACGATTCGTTGGCGCAGGCATGTCGACCCGCTCGACCTGCAATGCGCCAGCCCTCATCAAGCCCGATCCTGCGGCGTAAAACTTTGAAAACAGCTTCTGGATGGAAACCGACGGACCCTGGCCCACCCGCCCAAGAAGCGGAGAAGCGCATGCGTAAGTCGGTTTCCACTATGTGTCCTCCGGGACCACTGATGAGGGTAAAACTGTGCTTGAAGCCTACCGCAAACACGTACAAGAGCGTGCCGCCCAGGGTATCGTGCCCCAGCCGCTGAACGCCGAGCAGACCGCAGGCCTGGTCGAGCTGTTGAAGAACCCGCCCGCCGGCGAAGAAGAATTCCTCCTCGATCTGCTCACCAACCGCGTACCGCCGGGCGTCGACGAAGCCGCCTACGTCAAGGCCGGTTTCCTTTCCGCGCTGGCCAAGGGCGAAGCCACTTCCCCGCTGATCGACAAGAAGCGTGCGATCGAACTGCTCGGCACCATGCAGGGCGGCTACAACATCGTCACCATGGTCGAGATGCTCGACGACGCCGAACTGGCAGCCACCGCCGCCGAACAGCTGAAGCACACCCTGCTGATGTTCGACGCGTTCCACGACGTGGCCGAGAAGGCCAAGAGCGGCAACGCCGCCGCCAAGGAAGTGCTGCAATCCTGGGCCGACGGCGAGTGGTTCACCAAGAAGCCGGCGATCGCCGAGAAATACAGCCTGACCGTGTTCAAGGTCACCGGCGAAACCAACACCGATGACCTGTCGCCGGCGCCTGACGCCTGGTCGCGCCCGGACATCCCGCTGCACGCACTGGCCATGCTGAAAATGGCCCGCGACGGCATCGTTCCCGACCAGCCGGGCTCCATCGGCCCGCTGAAGCAGATCGAGGAAATCCGCGCCAAGGGCTTCCCGGTCGCCTACGTGGGTGACGTGGTCGGTACCGGTTCCTCGCGCAAATCCGCCACCAACTCGGTGCTGTGGTTCTTCGGCGACGACATCCCCTACGTGCCGAACAAGCGCGCCGGCGGTTTCTGCTTCGGCTCGAAGATCGCGCCGATCTTCTACAACACCATGGAAGACGCAGGCGCCCTGCCGATCGAGTTCGACGTGTCGAACATCAACATGGGCGACGTGATCGACGTCTATCCGCATGCCGGCAAGGTCTGCAAGCACGGCACCGACGAAGTCATCACCACCTTCGAACTGAAGACCCCGGTGCTGCTCGACGAAGTTCGCGCTGGCGGCCGTATCCCGCTGATCGTCGGCCGTGGCCTGACTGACAAGGCTCGCGCCGAGCTGGGCCTGCCCGCCGCCGACCTGTTCAAGAAGCCCGACCAGCCCGTTGCCAGCACCAAGGGCTTCACCCTGGCGCAGAAGATGGTCGGCAAGGCGTGCGGCGTCGAGGGCGTGCGCCCCGGCACCTACTGCGAACCGAAGATGACCACCGTCGGCTCGCAGGACACCACCGGCCCGATGACCCGTGACGAACTGAAGGACCTGGCCTGCCTGGGCTTCTCCGCCGACCTGGTGATGCAGTCCTTCTGCCACACCGCGGCCTATCCGAAGCCGATCGACGTCACCACCCACCACACGCTGCCGGACTTCATCCGCAACCGTGGCGGCGTGTCGCTGCGTCCGGGTGACGGCATCATCCACAGCTGGCTGAACCGCATGCTGCTGCCCGACACCGTCGGCACCGGTGGCGACTCGCACACCCGCTTCCCGATCGGCATCTCCTTCCCGGCCGGTTCCGGCCTGGTGGCGTTCGCCGCCGCCACTGGCGTAATGCCGCTGGACATGCCGGAATCCGTGCTGGTGCGCTTCAAGGGCAAGATGCAGCCTGGCATCACCCTGCGCGACCTGGTTCACGCGATTCCCTACTACGCGATCCAGAAAGGCCTGCTGACCGTCGAGAAGAAAAGCAAGAAGAACATCTTCTCTGGCCGCATCCTCGAGATCGAAGGCCTCAACGAGCTGACCGTCGAGCAGGCGTTCGAGCTGTCCGACGCCTCGGCCGAGCGCTCGGCGGCCGGTTGCACCATCAAGCTGCCGGAAGGCGCCATCGCTGAATACCTGAACTCCAACATCACCCTGCTGCGCTGGATGATCGGTGAAGGTTACGGTGACGCCCGCACCCTGGAGCGCCGCGCCAAGGCAATGGAAGCCTGGTTGGCCGATCCGAAGCTGATGGAAGCCGATGCCGACGCCGAGTACGCCGAAGTCATCGAAATCGATCTGGCGGAAGTCAAGGAGCCGGTGCTCTGCGCGCCGAACGACCCGGATGACGCGCGTCTGCTGTCCACCGTCGCCGGTGAGAAGATCGACGAAGTGTTCATCGGTTCGTGCATGACCAACATCGGTCACTTCCGCGCCGCCGGGAAACTGCTGGACAAGGTCAAGGGCTCGATTCCGACCCGCCTGTGGCTGTCGCCGCCGACCAAGATGGACCAGCACCAGCTGACCGAGGAAGGCTACTACGGCATCTACGGCAAGGCCGGTGCACGCATGGAAATGCCCGGCTGCTCGCTGTGCATGGGCAACCAGGCACGTGTGGCGTCGAACTCCACCGTGGTCTCCACCTCCACGCGTAACTTCCCGAACCGCCTGGGCGACGGTGCCAACGTGTACCTGGCCTCCGCCGAACTGGCAGCGGTCGCGTCGATCCTCGGCAAGCTGCCGACCGTCGAGGAGTACATGGGCTACGCGGCGAACATCGACAGCATGGCTGCCGACGTCTACCGCTACCTGTCCTTCGACCAGATCGCCGAGTACAAGGAAGCGGCTGCCAGCGCCAATATCCCGGTCGTTCAGGCCTGATAGCGACGCAGCAGCAAGGAAGGAGCCCCGCCCAGTGCGGGGCTTTTTCTTTTCTTGGGGAGCATCCGTTGCTCAGGCTTGTCAGAGCCAGAGAACGCCTTTGGCGAATCACGATCTCGTAAGGAGCTACAGCATGAAACAGTGGATTTTTGCCGTCTTCTGCGTACTCGGTCTGGCCGGTTGCGCGCACGACTACATCATCGCCACCAACGACGGGCAGATGCTCAGCAGCGACAGCAAGCCGGAGCTGGACGAAGACACCGGCCTGCTGGAGTTCGAGGACAGCGACGGTCGCAAGCAGCAGATCCCGCAATCGCAGGTCAAGCAGGTGATGGAACGCTGAGTTCCAGGCCAGCCGAGGCCCCGCCCCGGCGGGGCTTTTTTATGCCAAAGATTTGAAGCGAAGCGCCGCGCTGCCTGCCGACGCAGCTGCCAAGCGGATGGCGCTGGCCAAATCACAGTGAAAAAAGCTCTAAGGGTACTGAGGCTTTGGCACGCTCCTGCGCCCGAAGAATGCCTGGCCCACAGCGCTGCGCCTTCAGCACCTGCTGCAACAGCGCATGGGACGCCTGTACACGAGCCTCAAGGGGCACGTTGCGGTTGGCCAGCATCACCACGCCGATGCGCTCGTCCGGCACGAAGGCCACGTAGCCGCCAAAGCCATTGGTCGAGCCGGTCTTGCCGAACAGCACGCCCTGCTCGTTTGTTTCCCGCTTCGGCAGTCGAGTCGCAGGCTGCGCTTCCAAGGCCATGGACGGCGCGTTACCGGCCAGCAGTCGCTCGCGGGAAAGCGGCCAGGGGTAGCGCTCCCAGACCATCGCCTGGGTGAAGTTCTGGGTACGCGTCACGCCCTGATGGGTCGTCTCGATGGCCGCCGCCAGCGGCGCCGGCACGCTTGCCCCGCCCAGGTTTATATCGATGAAACGCAGCATGTCGTCAACGTTGGATTTCACGCCGTAGGCCTCGGCATCGAGGACACCCGGGCTCACGCGAATGGCCCTGTTGTCCTGCCGCGCGTAGCCGTAGGCGTAATCCGGCATCCAAGCGGCCGGCACCTGAACGTAGCTGTGATTCAGCGCCAGCGGCGCGAGCACCTGATCATGCAGCGCCTGGGCGTAGGGCTGGCCGAACGCCTGGGCGGAAATACGCCCCAGCAGGCCGATGCTGACGTTGGAGTAGGACCGCTCGTGACCGGCGCCCGGCGTGGGTTTCCACTGCCGCAGCCAGTTCATCAGGCCGTTCTCATCCTTGACCTGATCCGGCACCTGCAGGGGCATGCCACTGCTCTGGTGCGTGGCCAGGTCCATCAGGCTCAGCGCCCCGGCCGGGCTGCCGTCGAGCGGCTTCAGATGCGCGCCAACTCGGTCATCGAGCGACAACAGCGCGCGTTCCTGGGCCAGCGCCGCCAGGGTGACGTTGAAGGTCTTGCTCAGCGAGCCCAGTTCGAACAGCGTCTGGCGGGACACCGCTGTCTTCGCTTCGCGGTTCGCTAGCCCCTTGGTGAACACATAGTGCCTGCCCTGCCAGGTCACGCCGACCGCCAGGCCGGGTATGTCGTACTGCGCCATCAGCGGCGCGAAGAGCGTGTCGGTCTCGGTCTGGAACTGCGCTTCAGACATGGCCGCCGCCGGCAGCGTCACGGAAAGGCTGGCGGCAAAAAGGCCCAGGGCGATGGGGCGCCGAGTCATCGGATAAGGTTCTCTCTCGTTGTGCAGGACGACACCGACCTGGGCGCCCGAATAAGCGTTGCTGTTCGAGTCGCCGGAAAGCCTATCGTTTCGTGGCAGCCAGCAACCGCTATGCCGCGCATCGAGACGCTCGACAAAGCCTGCGCCGGGCCTTATTGTCCGGCCTGGCCACCGCAGTGGCCGACGTCGCTCGGACGGTTCCGGGCGCTCACGTTTTCGAGGCAAGCATGACTGAAGTCCGCACCGCGCGCCGCTTCGCGCGTATCGATCGTCTCCCCCCCTACGTTTTCAACATCACCGCCGAGCTGAAGATGGCCGCGCGCCGTCGTGGCGAGGACATCATCGACCTGTCGATGGGCAACCCCGATGGGCCGACCCCGCCGCATATCGTCGAGAAGCTCTGCAGTGTCGCCCAGCGCGAAGACACCCATGGCTATTCCACCTCGCGAGGCATTCCGCGCCTGCGCCGGGCGATCTCGCGCTGGTATGCCGACCGCTATCAGGTGGAAATCGACCCGGAAGACGAGGCCATCGTCACCATCGGCTCGAAAGAAGGCCTGGCGCACCTGATGCTCGCCACGCTGGACCATGGCGATACGGTGCTGGTGCCCAACCCCAGCTACCCGATCCACATCTACGGCGCGGTGATCGCCGGCGCCCAGGTGCGCTCCGTTCCGCTGGTGCCGGGCATCGACTTTTTCACCGAACTGGAACGGGCGATCCGCGAATCGATCCCCAAGCCGAAGATGATGATCCTCGGTTTCCCCTCCAACCCGACCGCGCAGTGCGTCGAGCTGGATTTCTTCGAGCGCGTGGTCGCGCTGGCCAAACAGTACGACGTGCTGGTGGTGCACGACCTGGCCTACGCCGACATCGTCTACGACGGCTGGAAGGCGCCCTCGATCATGCAGGTGCCCGGCGCCAAGGACATCGCCGTGGAGTTCTTCACCCTGTCCAAAAGCTACAACATGGCCGGCTGGCGAATCGGCTTCATGGTCGGCAACAAGCAGTTGGTGAACGCCCTGGCGCGGATCAAGAGCTATCACGACTACGGTACCTTCACCCCGCTGCAGGTCGCCGCGATTGCCGCCCTGGAAGGCGACCAGCAGTGCGTGCGCGATATCGCCGAGCAATACCGCCAGCGTCGCAACGTGCTGGTCAAGGGCCTGCACGAGGCCGGCTGGATGGTCGAGAATCCCAAGGCGTCGATGTACGTCTGGGCGAAGATTCCCGACGCCTACGCGGCGCTCGGCTCGCTGGAATTCGCCAAGAAGCTGCTCACCGATGCCAAGGTCTGCGTCTCGCCGGGCGTCGGCTTTGGCGACTACGGTGACGATCACGTGCGCTTCGCCCTGATCGAGAACCAGGACCGGATCCGCCAGGCGGTGCGCGGTATCAAGCACATGTTCCGCGCCGACGGCCTGATCGGCTCGGCCAAATCGCATACCTCCGAAAGCTGAAGCCGTCTGCTCCCGGCCTCGCCCGAGGCCGGGTTTTCGCTCCCCTCCCGCCCCATAGAGTTGCAACATGGCCCGCCTGATTCTCGACTTCCCGGAAGACCAACACTGCTTCAGCACCCAGCTGACCGTGCGCATCACCGACATCAACGGCGCCAACCACCTGGGCAACGACTCGATGATCTCGATGATTTCCGAGGCCCGCGCGCGCTTTCTGTTCGAGTACGGCATCGGCGAATCGCGCGCCGATGGCGGCGGCATCATCGTCACCGACCTCGCCACCACCTACAAGGCCGAGGCCCACGCCCGCGATCAGTTGCTGTTCGAGGTGGGCGTGATGGATTTCAACCGCTACGGCGGCGACATCACCTTCCGCATCACGCGCCCCGCCGATGGTCGGCTGATCGCCATGGCCAAGTCCGGCTTCGTGTTCTTCGACTATCGGCAGTCGCGGGTGGTGGCGATGCCCGAAGCCTTCCGCGCGCTGTTCCCCAGGGTGAACTGGCTGGACTGAGGCGAAACGAAAAAGCCCGCTTTCGCGGGCTTTTTTTCGGGCTTGGGATCAACGCCCCGAGCGCAGCATCTCCCTCGGCACGTACTTGCCGATCTCGAACTTGCCGACCGCCATGCGGTGCACTTCGTCCGGGCCGTCGGCCAGGCGCAGGGTGCGTTGCATCGCCCAGAAGTACGCCAGCGGAGTGTCGTTGGATACGCCGGCGCCGCCGTGGATCTGGATCGCGCGGTCGATGACGTTCAGCGCGACGTTCGGCGCCACCACCTTGATCTGCGCGATCTCGCTCTGCGCCACCTTGTTGCCCACGGTGTCCATCATGTAGGCGGCGTTCAGGGTCAGCAGGCGTGCCTGGTTGATCTCGATGCGGGAATTGGCGATGTGGTCGATGTTGCCGCCCAGACGGGCCAGCGGCTTGCCGAACGCGGTGCGGCTGGCGGCGCGCGTGCACATTAGCTCCAGTGCCCGCTCGGCCATGCCGATAGAACGCATGCAGTGGTGGATACGGCCAGGCCCGAGGCGACCTTGGGCGATCTCGAAACCGCGCCCTTCACCCAGCAGCACGTTCTCGTAGGGAACCCGGACGTTCTCGAACAGCACTTCGGCGTGGCCATGCGGCGCGTCGTCGTAACCGAACACCGGGAGCGGGCGGAGAATGGTCACGCCTGGCGCATCGCTCGGCACCAGGATCATCGAGTGCTGCTGGTGACGCGGCGCATCCGGGTTGGTCAGGCCCATGAAGATCATGATCTTGCAGCGCGGATCGCAGGCGCCGGAGGTCCACCACTTGCGTCCGTTGATCACCCACTCGTCACCGTCGCGCACGGCGTTAGCCTGCATGTTGGTGGCGTCGGAGGACGCCACGCCCGGCTCGGTCATGGCGAAGGCGGAGCGGATTTCCCCCCTCAGCAGCGGTTCCAGCCATTGCTGCTTCTGCGCTTCGTTGGCGTAGCGCACCAGGGTTTCCATGTTGCCGGTGTCCGGCGCCGAGCAGTTGAACGGCTCGGAGCCCATCAGCGAGCGGCCCATGATCTCCGCCAGCGGCGCGTACTCCATGTTGGTCAGGCCGGCACCGTACTCGGACTCCGGCAGGAATAGGTTCCACAGCCCTTCGGCGCGCGCCTTGGCCTTGAGCTCCTCCATGATCGCGGTGGGCTGCCAGCGGTCGCCCTCCGCAACCTGCCGCTCGAAGACCGGCTCGGCGGGATACACATGGGCTTCCATGAATGCGGTGACGCGTTCGCGCAGTTCCTGAACCTTGGGAGAGTAGGAGAAATCCATCGCGGCAAACCTTCTAGGGCGGTTTTCGTTAAGTGATGGAGAAGATGCTAGAGCAGCGATTTGGATTAATCGAAGCTATTTTTGTCGTGTATTAACATTCATAACTTATATATGATCAGCCCATAACAAAGACAAAAGGACGCGTGACAATGAACCTCAGCAAGGTCGACCTCAACCTATTCATCGTGTTCGACGCCATCTACAGCGAGGCCAACCTGACCCGTGCCGGACAGATCGTCGGCATCACTCAGCCCGCGGTGTCCAACGCCCTCGCCCGCCTGCGCGAGACCTTCAACGACCCGCTATTCGTGCGCACCGCCCAGGGCATGGTGCCGACGCCGATGGCGCAAAACATCATCGGGCCGGTGCGCAACGCACTGCAGTTACTGCGGGTGTCGGTTCAGGAAAGCCGGATCTTCAACCCGCAGCAGGCGAACAAGACCTACCGGGTCAGCATGACCGATCTCACCGAGGCCGTGCTGCTGCCGCCGCTGTTCCAGCGTCTGCGCCGCCTGGCACCGCAGGTGTGCATCGAAAGCATGCTGTCGCGGCGACGTGAAATGACCAAGGAACTGGCCGCGGGGCGCCTGGATTTCGCCGTCGATGCGCCGCTGAACACCGACCCTCAGGTACGCCACGTCAAGCTGCTCGACGACCGCTACGTCTGCGCCCTGCGCCGCGGACATCCGCTGGCGAAAGAGAAGATCAGCCTCGACGACTACCTGTCGCTCAGCCACATCCACATCTCCAGTCGACGCAGCGGCCTCGGCTACGTCGACCTGTCGCTGGGCAAGATGGGCATCCAGCGCCGGGTGGTACTGCGCTCGCAGCATTACCTGATGGCATCCACCGTTTTGCAACAGACCGATATGGCGATGACCGTCCCCGAGCGCTTCGCTAAGCGGCACGACCTGCATTACGTCGATCTCCCGGTGAACGACGTGCCCAACGTCGAAAGCCATCTCTACTGGCACGAGAGCACCGATCAGGACCCGGCCAACCGCTGGATGCGCGAGCAGTTGATCGAGATCGCACAGAAGGTCTCGGCGAGCGAACAGAAGGCCGTCCCCGCAGTCTCAACATGAGATTTACTAATTAACTCATTGATTTAAAAGGCCTCCTTAAAGCTAAAGTAGATTCTAGCTTTCGGCGGCCTGCGCTTCACCGTAGATCTCGTTGGGCGAAATGCTCACTTGCCGAACCCTGGCCCTCGGAACAAACCTCTCCGCCTTCACTCCCCGCATCCCCAGTCAATCGATAGGCGTCAATCCATGTTGACGTTAACGTCAACCTTGCTTTACGTTAACGTCAAGCAAATGTGAAGGTCACCTCGATGAGCCGCTATTCCATCTCCGAGCTCGCCCGTGAGCTGGACATCACGCCCCGCGCCATCCGCTTCTACGAGGAGCAGGGCATGCTGGCGCCCGAGCGCCGCGGCCAGGAGCGTGTCTACGGCAGCCGCGACAAGGTGACCCTCAAACTGATCCTGCGCGGCAAGCGCATCGGTTTCTCCCTGGCCGAATGCAAGGAACTGATCGAGCTCTACGATCCGGCCGAGGGCAATCGCGTTCAGCTGGAAACCTTCATGCGCAAGATCGAGGAGCGCCGGGGACAACTCGACCAGCAGTTGCTCGACATCGAACAGATGAAACTGGAACTGGACACTGCCGAGGAGCGCTGCCGGGCGGCGATGGCCGCCACCACCGCCTGACGCCGATCGCTGCACGACTCACCACAACAACAAGAAACAGGTGATCACCATGAGCTACCCAAGCCTCAACTTCGCCCTCGGCGAAACCCTCGACATGCTCCGCGAGCAGACCCGGGCATTCGTCGCGAGCGAACTGGCACCGCGCGCCGCCGAAGTCGACAGCAGCAACCAGTTCCCCCTGGATATGTGGCGCAAGCTTGGCGACATGGGCCTGCTCGGCATCACCGTCGAGGAGGAGTACGGCGGCTCGGGCCTGGGTTACCTGGCCCATGTGATCGCCATGGAAGAGATCAGCCGCGGCTCGGCGTCGGTCGCCCTGTCCTACGGCGCCCACTCCAACCTGTGCGTCAACCAGATCAAGCGCAACGGCACGGCCGAGCAAAAGGCCCGCTACCTGCCGAAACTGGTCAGCGGTGAGCACGTCGGCGCCCTGGCGATGAGCGAACCGAACGCTGGCTCCGACGTGGTCAGCATGAAACTGCGCGCCGACAAGCGCGGCGACCGCTACCTGCTCAACGGCAGCAAGACGTGGATCACCAACGGCCCGGACGCCAACACCTACGTGATCTACGCCAAGACCGACCTGGAGAAAGGTCCGCACGGCATCAGCGGCTTCATCGTCGAGCGCGACTGGAAGGGTTTTTCCCGCGGCGCGAAGTTCGACAAGCTCGGCATGCGCGGCTCCAACACCTGCGAGCTGTTCTTCGACGACGTCGAAGTGCCGGAAGAGAACGTGCTCGGCCAGCTCAACGGCGGCGTGCGCGTGCTAATGAGCGGCCTCGACTACGAGCGCGTGGTGCTCTCCGGCGGCCCGACCGGGATCATGCAGGCATGCATGGACGTGATCGTGCCGTACATCCACGACCGCAAGCAGTTCGGCCAGAGCATCGGCGAGTTCCAGCTGATCCAGGGCAAGGTCGCCGACATGTACACCCAGCTCAACGCCAGCCGCGCCTACCTCTACGCCGTGGCCCAGGCCTGCGACCGCGGCGAGACTACGCGCAAGGACGCCGCCGGGGTGATCCTCTACACCGCCGAACGCGCTACGCAGATGGCCCTGGATGCGATCCAGATCCTCGGCGGCAACGGCTACATCAACGAATTCCCCACCGGCCGGCTGCTGCGCGACGCCAAGCTCTACGAGATCGGCGCCGGCACCAGCGAGATCCGCCGCATGCTGATCGGCCGCGAGCTGTTCAACGAGACCAGGTGATCCGTAGGGTGCGCCGCGCGCACCGCACACACTGCCATGGTGCGCACGGCGCACCCTACAGGAAGCACAGATGACCATCCTGCACACCCGGATCAACCCGCGTTCGCCCGAGTTCGCCGCCAACAGCGCCGCGCTGCTGGAGCAGGTCGACGCGCTGCGCGCCCTGCTCGCCCGGGTCCATGAAGGCGGCGGCGCCAAGGCCCAGGAACGCCACACCGCGCGTGGCAAGCTGCTGCCGCGCGAACGCATCGACCAGTTGCTCGATCTCGGCTCGCCGTTTCTCGAGATCGGCCAACTGGCTGCCCACGAGGTCTACGACGAGGAGGTTCCAGCCGCCGGCGTGGTCGCCGGCATCGGCCGCGTCGAGGGCGTGGAATGCATGATCATCGCCAACGACGCGACGGTGAAAGGCGGCAGCTACTACCCATTGACCGTGAAGAAACACCTGCGCGCGCAGGCCATCGCCCAGCAGAACCGCCTGCCGTGCATCTACCTGGTGGACTCCGGCGGCGCCAACCTGCCGCGCCAGGACGAGGTGTTCCCCGACCGCGAGCACTTCGGGCGGATCTTCTTCAACCAGGCCAACATGAGCGCCCAGGGCATCCCGCAGGTCGCCGTGGTGATGGGCTCCTGCACCGCTGGCGGTGCCTACGTGCCGGCCATGGCCGACGAAGCGATCATGGTGCGCAGCCAGGCCACGATATTCCTCGCCGGGCCGCCGCTGGTGAAGGCCGCCACCGGCGAGGTGGTCAGCGCCGAGGAACTGGGCGGCGCCGACGTGCACTGCAGGACCTCCGGCGTCGCCGACCATTACGCCGAGAACGACGAGCACGCCCTGGCCCTGGCCCGGCGCTGCATCGCCAACCTCAATTGGCGCAAGCAGGGCGAGATCAACAGCCGTGCGCCGCTCGCCCCGCGCTACGCCGCCGAGGAGCTGTACGGGGTGATCCCGGCGGACGCCAAGCAGCCATTCGACGTGCGCGAGGTGATCGCGCGCCTGGTGGACGACTCGGCTTTCGACGAATTCAAGGCGCTGTTCGGCGCGACGCTGGTCTGCGGTTTCGCCCACCTGCACGGCTACCCCGTGGCGATCCTGGCGAACAACGGCATCCTCTTCGCCGAATCGGCGCAGAAAGGTGCGCACTTCATCGAACTGGCCTGCCAGCGCGGCATTCCGCTGCTGTTCCTGCAGAACATCACCGGCTTCATGGTCGGGCAGAAATACGAGGCCGGCGGTATCGCCAAGCACGGTGCCAAGCTGGTCAATGCGGTGGCCTGCGCCCGCGTACCGAAGTTCACCGTGATCATCGGTGGCAGCTTCGGCGCCGGTAACTACGGCATGTGCGGCCGCGCCTACGATCCGCGCTTCCTGTGGATGTGGCCCAACGCGCGGATCGGCGTGATGGGCGCCGAGCAGGCCGCCGGGGTGCTGGTACAGGTCAAGCGCGAACAGAGCGAACGCAGCGGCCAGGCGTTTTCCGCCGACGACGAGCAGCGTCTCAAACAGCCCATCGTCGAGCAGTACGAACGCCAGGCCCACGCCTACTACTCCAGCGCGCGGCTGTGGGACGACGGCGTCATCGACCCGGCGCAAACCCGCGAAGTACTGGCCCTGGCCATCTCCGCCAGCCTCAATGCGCCAATAGAGCCGAGCCGTTTCGGTGTGTTCCGCATGTGAATCCGTAGGGTGCGCCGCGCGCACCGCAACCCGGCTTTGGTGCGCGTGGCGCCCCCGACAGGAACGACCAAGATTGATTTAACCCGCGGCCACCTCGAA